>JALOSO010000247.1 GCA_025458385.1 Paracoccaceae bacterium
GGGGATGAAGTTATCCTGCCAACCCCGTGGTATTTCAACCACAAGATGTGGCTTGATATGGCTGGGGTCACCACCGTTCCCCTGCCCCCCGGCCCCGGCCTGATCCCCGATCCCGCCGATGCGAGCGCCCGCATCACCCCCCGCACCCGCGCCATCGTGCTCGTTTCCCCCAACAACCCCGGCGGTGTCGAATACCCTGCCGCCACCCTTGCCGCCTTCCGTGATCTCGCCCGCGCCCATGGCCTTGCCCTGATCATCGACGAAACCTACCGCGATTTCGACAGCCGCCATTCCTTGGAAGGCGGGGGCGCGCCCCATGACCTTTTCACCGACCCCGATTGGGACGACACGCTGATCCAGCTTTATTCCTTCTCCAAGGCCTACCGGCTGACCGGCCACCGCGTCGGCGCCGTCGTCGCCAGCACAAGGCGTCTGGCCGAGGTTGAAAAGTTCCTCGACACCGTCGCCATCTGCCCCAGCCAGCTGGGCCAGATCGCGGCCCTCTGGGGCATGCAGAACCTTGCCCAGTGGGTCGCCGGTGAACGCGCCGAAATCCTGGATCGCCGCGCCGCCATGACCGCGGGCTTTCATCAACTGCAAGGCTGGCAACTGCTTGGCTGCGGCGCCTATTTCGCCTATGTCGCCCACCCGTTCGACATGGCCTCCGACACGCTTGCCAAACGCCTTGTGCAAGAGCAAAGCCTGCTCATGCTGCCCGGCACCATGTTCAACCCCGCCGGTCAGGGCCTGCGTGAGTTGCGCATCGCATTCGCCAATATTGACCGCACCGGGATTGCCGAGGTCTTTCGCCGCCTTGCCGCCTTTGCCCCTTGAAACCCGCCTTGCCTGCGCGCGCTTGGCACCCTAAACAGACGCGGCAACAACTCCGCCAGAAGGGGCAACCATGGCCAAGGGCAGCGAAACAGAGGCACCCCGCAAGCGCGGCAAGGGCACGCAGATTGCCGTCTATGGCCTGCTTGCACTTCTGGTGCTGGGGCTGGGCGGCTTTGGTGTCGACAATTTCGGGGGGCGCGTGCCCCACATCGGCACAGTCGGCGACCGCGAGATCAAGACCGAGGATTATGCCCGTGGCCTTGATCGCCAGATCAATGATCTGACCCGGCAGTTCGGGCAACCCGCCAACATGGATATGCTGCGCGCCTTTGGTCTGGACCAGCAGGTCTTGCAAGGCCTGATCAACCGCGCGGCCCTTGATCACGAGGCCGCACTTGTCGGCCTTTCGGTTGGCGATGAAGTTGTCGCCCAAGAGGTGCAGGGCATGACCAGCTTTCACGCCGGCGCAGGCGGGTTTAACCGGGAAACCTATGCCGCCGTCCTGCGTCAGGAAGGTTTGACCGAAGCCGCCTTTGAAACCGGCGTGCGCGAAGATATCGCCCGGTCGCTGCTGCAAGGCGCTATCGTCGGCGGTTTTGTTGCGCCTGCGACCATGACAGAAACGCTTTATGCCTGGGTCGGCGAACGCCGTGGCGTCACGGTGCTGCGCCTGACCGAGTCCAGCCTGACCACCCCGGTTGCGGCCCCGACAGCGGCCGAATTGCAGGCGTTTTACGACACGAATATTGCGCAATTCACCCGGGCCGAGGCCAAGCGCATCACCTACATCACCCTGCTGCCGGAAATGATTTCCGACAGCATCGCCATCGACGAGGCTGCGTTGCGCGCCGAGTATGACCGGCGGATCGCCGAATTCGTGCAGGCGGAACGGCGGCTTGTCGAACGGCTCGTCTTCCCGGATGAGGCTGCCGCAACGGCGGCCAAGGCCCGGATCGATGCCGGGGGCACCTTCGAATCCGAGGTTGCCGGGCGCGGCATCCGGCTGGAAGATATCGATCTGGGCGACGTCGGGATCGCCGATCTGGGCGCAGCGGGCGACGCGGTCTTCGCCCTTGCTGAACCGGGGGTTGTCGGCCCGTTTGACAGTGACTTTGGCCCGGCCCTGTTCCGCATGAACGCCATTCTGGCCGCGCAGGAAACCAGTTTTGACGAAGCCCGCGCCCAACTTGCCGGTGAGGCCCAGATGGAGGCCGCCCGCCGCAACATCGCCGAACGCGGCGAGGCGATCAACGATGCCTTGGCCGGTGGCGCGACGCTGGCCGAGGTTGCGACCGAACAAGGCATGCGTAGCGGCACTTTCGACTACATCCGCGGCGGCGACAATGAAGATCCCATGGCTGGATACGAGGCGTTTCGCGCCGCCGCCGACACCGTCACGGCCGACAGCTTTCCCGAGGCGATCGCACTGGAGGACGGCGGTATCGTCGCCCTGCAACTGGATGAAATTGTGCCACCTGCCCCGATCCCCTTTGCCGAGGCCGAGGCGGATGTGACCGAAACCTGGCGTGCCGATGCGCTGCGCAAGGCGCTGGTGGCCGAAGCGACGGCGATCAAGGCCAAGGTAGAAGGCGGCTCTGCCATCGGCAGTTTCGGGATTGTCGCTGTGACACCGGAAATTGCGCGCGAAGGCACCTTGCCCGATACGCCCCGCGTCGTTGTCGAGGCCGCCTTTGGCATGGGCGTCAGCGATCTGCGCGTGATCGAAGAAGGCGATTACATCGCCGTCCTGCAACTTGACCAGATCCTTCCTGCGGCAGAAGAAGGCGAAGACGCAGCTGCATTGCGCGCCACCTTGGCCGCACAGGCCGAACAGGGCATCGCCCAGGATGCGTTTGCCGCCTATGCCAGCGCGCTGACCACGGCGGCGGGCGTGAACCTTGACGCGGCCGCCGTGGCCTTGGTCGAGGCGCAGTACGAACGATGACGCTGACCCCCGCTTTTGAAAATTTTGCCGCAGGCTGGAACGCCGGGCGCAACCAACTGGTCTATGCGCGGCTCGCGGCTGATCTTGATACGCCTGTCTCGCTCATGCTGAAACTGGGCGAAGCGCGCACCGACACCTTCATGCTGGAATCGGTGACAGGCGGCGAGGTGCGCGGGCGCTATTCGATCGTGGGCATGAAGCCTGACCTTGTCTGGCGCTGCCGTGGTGAATTGTCCGAAATCAACCGCGAAGCGCGGTTTGAGGCCGCATTCACGCCGATGGATGGCCACCCGCTTGATACCCTGCGCGCGCTGATCGCGGAATGCGCCGTGGACATGCCCGATGACCTGCCCGCCGCCGCCGTGGGCCTGTTCGGCTATCTTGGCTATGACATGATCCGTCTGGTGGAACATCTGCCCGACGTGAACCCCGATCCCCTTGGCCTGCCCGATGCCGTGCTGATGCGCCCATCCGTCGTGGCCGTGCTTGACGGTGTGAAGGGCGAGGTCATCATCGTGGCCCCGGCATGGGTGGCCAGCGGCCTTTCGGCCCGCGCAGCCTATGCGCAGGCGGCCGAGCGGGTGATGGACGCCCTGCGCGATCTGGACCGCGCCCCCCCGGCACAGCGCGATCTGGGTGAAGCAGCCCCGGTGGGCGCGGCGATCTCGAACTTTACCCATGGCGGCTATCTGGCGGCGGTGGAGAAGGCCAAGGAGTATATCCGCGCGGGCGATATCTTTCAGGTGGTGCCGTCGCAGCGCTGGACCCAGCGATTCGAACTGCCGCCCTTTGCGTTCTACCGCTCTCTGCGGCGCACCAACCCCTCGCCTTTCATGTTCTTCTTCAACTTCGGCGGCTTTCAGGTGGTGGGCGCCAGCCCCGAAATCCTTGTCCGCCTGCGCGATGGCGAGGTGACGGTGCGCCCGATTGCCGGCACGCGAAAGCGGGGTGCGACGCCAGAGGAGGACAAGGCGCTGGAGGCAGACCTGCTGGCCGACCAGAAAGAACTGGCCGAGCATCTGATGCTCTTGGACCTTGGCCGCAACGATGTGGGGCGGGTGGCAAAGCTGGGCACGGTGCGCCCGACCGAAAAGTTCATCATCGAACGCTATTCCCATGTGATGCACATCGTCTCGAACGTGGTTGGCCAGATTGCCGAAGGGCAAGATGCCTTGGCCGCGCTGCTGGCGGGTCTGCCGGCAGGCACGGTATCGGGTGCGCCAAAGGTGCGGGCGATGGAGATCATTGACGAGCTGGAGCCCGAGAAGCGCGGCGTTTATGGCGGTGGCGTGGGGTATTTCGCGGCCAATGGCGAAATGGACTTTTGCATTGCGCTAAGAACCGCCGTGTTGAAGGATCACCAGCTTTACATTCAGGCCGGGGGTGGCGTTGTCTATGACAGCGACCCGGAGGCCGAGTATCAGGAAACGGTGAACAAAAGCCGCGCCCTGCGCCGGGCCGCCGAGGATGCGGGCATGTTTGCACGGCGGGGGAATTGACGGATGATTTCACGGCGGGGGTTCGGGGTGTTGGCGTTTGCCGCTGTTGCGGGATGCGGGCGGCGGAGTTCCGCACCCGCAGCCCCGCCAGCGAACCTGTTTCCGGGTGAGACCCCGGAAATGCGGGCGTTGATCCGGAAATATGCCGACGTGCACGGCATCCCGGAAAGCCTGTTGCATCGCGTGATCCAGCGCGAAAGCGACTATAACGCCGGGGCGCGGAACGGCCCTTACTACGGGCTCATGCAGATTTTGCCGCAAACGGCAGGGACCATGGGCTATCGCGGCGCGCCCGAGGGGCTGCTGGATGCAGAAACAAACCTGATTTACGCCGGACGCTATCTGCGCGGGGCCTGGCTGGTGTCGGGCGGCGATCAGGACGCCGCCGTCGGCTGGTATGCACGCGGCTATTACTATGAGGCAAAGCGCCTTGGCCTGTTAGAGGAAACCGGCCTGCGCAGTTAGGCCCCGGGCAAACCGGCCGCAATCACGCGACCGGCCTGCCAGCCTGTGCATGTGTGCCGATCAAGCCTCGGTCAGGCGGCTGACAACAACCGTGACTTCCGCCTTCTTGCCGATTTCCTCGACCGTGACTTGCCGGACAACACGGCGCAGCGCCTCGTCCATCTTGTCATCATCGCGCAGGATTTTCGCCCCTGCCGCTGCAAGAAACGCGTTCAGATCGGCCTCCAGCGTTTCCGCCAGCAGCGCGCCCGATTTGCCGCGCTCTGGCAAGCCCATGCATTCAACCCAGGCATCGCCCATGGCCGCATCATCTTCGTCCATCAGTACGGTCACCATCACATGCCCGTTCAGTGCCATGCGGATCCGGTCACGGATCACCCCGTCAAGCGCGCCGATCAGAACTGTGCCGTCAAGGTAGGTGCGCCCGGTCTCGATATACTCCGCCACCGCCGGACGGTTGCCTGACAGGTCCACCATCATACCGTTGACCACGATTTCCGCGGCATAGCCCGCCGCCTTGCCCACCCGCGCATGTTCGCGCAAATGGCGGTGTTCGCCGTGCATCGGGATCAGCATATCGGGCAAGAATGTGCGGTGGGCATGTTCCAGATCGGGGCGATTGGCATGGCCAGAGACGTGATACTTGCCATTATTGTCGTCAACGACATCAACGCCGATTTCCGAGAAAGCGTTGACGATTTTCAAGACACCACGCTCGTTCCCCGGAATGGTCTTTGATGAAAACAGAAAGGTATCGCCCTGCTTCAGCTCAAACCCCAAATACTTGCCCCGGCTCAGCGC
>JALOSO010000248.1 GCA_025458385.1 Paracoccaceae bacterium
GGCCAACCGGTGGCCTTGGTGGCGCGTCTGGATGGGCCTGTGCGCGCGTTGGTGGGCCAAGGTGCGGATGCGGCGGTGGATGCGCGCCTGCAATCGGATAGGTCGGGCATGGAGGAGGACGGCCGCTTCATCGCCGTGCACAACCCGCCTTTGCGGCTGATCGTGGTGGGGGCCGTGCACATTGCCCAACCCTTGATGACGATCGCGCGCGCCTGCGGCTATGCGCCGGTGCTGATTGATCCGCGCGAAAGTTTTGGTGCGAGCGCGCGCTTTCCGGATGAAACGATCCTGCATGACTGGCCGGATGAGGCCTTGGCCAGCCTTGCGCCCGATACGCGCACGGCCATTGTCACGCTGACGCATGATCCGAAACTGGATGACCCGGCCATCATGGCAGCACTTGGCATGCCGGTGTTCTACATCGGCTGCCTTGGGTCACCCCGCACCCATGCCAAACGGCTGGAGCGGTTGCGCGCGGCAGGCATCGCCGAGGACCGTATCGCGCGGATTCATGCGCCTGTGGGCCTTGCCATTGGCGCGAAAAGCCCGGCGGAAATTGCGGTCAGCATCATGGCGCAGATCACACAGGTCCTGAGGGGCGCATGAAGTTTGGCGCGGTTCCGCTGGAACAGGCGCAGGGGGCGATTCTGGCCCATAGCGCCGATCTGCGCGGCGGGCCCTTGCGCAAGGGGCATGTGCTGACAGCGGCGGACCTTGCGCGCATGGCGGCAGAGGGCTGGCAGGACGTGGTGGTGGCGCGGCTGGAGGCGGGCGATGTGCCGGAAGATGAGGCGGCAACGCGCCTTGCCACGGCGCTGGTGCCTGCGGGCGACAGTGGACTGATGCTGACCCCGCCGGTCAATGGGCGCGTGAACCTGAAGGCCATCTGGCCTGGCGTTCTGTCGCTGAACGTGCCCGCCGTGCATGGGTTCAACCGCATCGACCCCGGCATCACGCTGGCCACGCTGCCACCCTTAGCGCGAGTGGCCACAGGCACGCTGGTGGGCACGGTCAAGATCATCACCTATGCCGTGCCGGAGGCGGGTTTGCGCAGGGCGGCCGCCGTGGGCGAAGGGGCATTGCGCATTCTGCCCGTGGTGCAGCGCACGGCGTCCCTGCTGTTGACCGAAGTTCCCAGCACGGGTGACAAGCTGACGCAAAAAGGCAGACGTGCGGTGGAAGGGCGGCTGCGCGCGCTGGGCATCACATTGACCGAGTGCCACGTCATGCCCCATGATGCCGCGCAGATGGCACAGGCCCTGCGCGCCATGACGGGGGACATGCTGCTGATCCTGACGGGATCGGCGACGTCTGACCTGCAGGATACCGGGCCGCAGTCCCTGCGCATGGCGGGCGGGCAGGTGGCGCGGTTTGGCATGCCGGTGGACCCCGGCAACCTGCTGTTTCACGGCACACTCGGCGCACGACCCGTGATCGGCCTGCCCGGCTGCGCCCGCTCGCCTGCGCTGAATGGCGCGGATTGGGTGCTGGAAAGGCTGGCCTGCGGGCTGGCGGTGACGGATGATGATATCGCGGATATGGGCGTGGGCGGGCTGTTGAAGGAAATTCCCATCCGCCCGCAGCCGCGCGAACGCGGCCCCGCCTGAGGCACGAATTTTCGACGAAAATTCGTGGTTGCAACAGGCAATTGCGCGATAAAAGCAAAAGGGGCCCGAAGGCCCCCGATTTTTCGTCGAAAAATCGTGTCGCGCCTATTTCGGGCCGATCATCATCACCATCTGCCGGCCTTCCAGCCTTGGCATAGATTCAATCTTGCCCGCTTCGGCCACATCGGCTGCCACCCGGTTCAACAGTTCAAGCCCCAGTTCCTGGTGGGCCATTTCGCGCCCGCGAAAGCGCAGCGTAACCTTGACCTTGTCGCCTTCCTCCAGAAACTTGAAGACCGACCGCATCTTGACGTCGTAATCATGCGTATCCGTCCCCGGACGGAACTTGATTTCCTTGATCTCGATGATCTTCTGCTTCTTGCGCGCTTCGGCCTCACGCTTTTGCGTCTCGTACTTGTACTTGCCGAAATCCATGATCTTGCAGACCGGTGGTTCGGCGTTTGGAGAAATCTCAACCAGATCCAGACCGGCCTCTTCAGCCATCTGCATCGCACGGGCCGGGGTCACCACGCCGACATTTTCGCCATCGGCCCCAATCAGGCGGATTTCCGGGTTGCGGATACGATCATTGATCCGCGGGCCGGTTTCGCGTTGGGGCGGGGCGTTGTGGGGTCTGCGTCCTATGGTGGCGGTCCTTCTTGTTGTGGCAATCCGTCTTGGACCTGCAAGTTAAACCTGCGCAAGGCGGCTTTCAACCCGGATTCCGCCCAGCATTTGCAGCGGCCCTTGGGCCCCGGCCTTTTCATCCCCATATCTTTCTGGCATAGGGGCGCCGCAATCAGGGCGTGACGCCTGATGTTTGGAGGTCGTAAGATGAATAAATCCGTTTTGATCGGTGCACTGGTCGTCCTGCTGGGCGGCGGGGCCTATTATCAGTTCAGCTACAAGCCGGCACAGGAAGCGGCCGCTGCCGCTGCCGCTGCGGCGGCCGAAGCCGAAGCTGCCGCTGCTGCCGCCGCTGAAGCTGCCGCTGCCGAAGCCGCCGCTGCCGAAGCCGCTGCTGCAGAAGCCGCTGCTGCAGAAGCTGCTGCTGCCGAAGCGGCTGCTGCTGAGGCTGCTGCTGCCGAAGCCGCCGCTGCAACCGAAGCGGCTGCAACCGAAGCCGCCGAAGGTGCCGCCGCGGCTGTCGAAGGCGCGACCGAGGCTGTGGAAGGCGCTGTTGAAGGTGCCACCACGGCTGTTGAAGGTGCCGTTGAAGGCGCCACCGAGGCTGTGGAAGGTGCTGTTGCGGGGGCGACCGATGCCGCCACCGCTGCGACTGATGCCACGGGTGCTGCTGCCGCTGCCCTGCTTGACCCGGCCAACTTCAACGCTGCCGCGATCAACGCAATGATCGACGGCTCTGGTTTGGGTGCCGACGTCAAAGCCACGCTGAAATCGGCTGTCGACGCTGCTGCTGCCAACCCGGCACTGGTGCAGCCTGCGATTGATCAGGTGAAATCGGCCCTTGGCCTGTAAGCCTGCGCAAAGAAAAACGCCGCGTCCCAGCCCGGGGCGCGGCGTTTTCTTTTGCGGGTCTGGCATGAGACGGTGCCGGTGCAATTCAGCGCGCCCCTCCCCCTGTGGGAGGGGATGGGGGAGGGGGGCGGCCAAGGGCTCTGCCCTGTCAGAAAGTCCCCCCACCCCAGCCCTCCCCCACGGAGGGGGGAGGGAGGCGCCTTTCGCCGCAGACCGTCTCAGATCCCGTCGCCGACAAAGGCCTTTTCCACCACGAACTGCTGCGGATCGGAATTGGCACCTTCCGTCAGCCCGAAGCCTTCCAGGATCGCCTTCACGTCGATGTTGAACGCCAGTGACCCGCAGACCATGGCCCGGTCCTCGGCCGGGTTCATGGTGGGCAAGCCAAGATCGCCAAAGACCTTGCCCGATGACAGGTTATCCGTCACGCGGCCCTTGTGGTGAAAGTCTTCGCGCGTTGTCGTTGGATAGTAGATCAGCTTGCCCGCCATCATCTCGCCGATCAGCGGGTCATCCGTCAGGCTTTCCACCAGTTGGCGGCCATATTCCAGCTCTGCCACCTCGCGGCAGGTGTGCATCATGATGACCTGTTCGTATTTCTCGTATGTCTCCGGCTCTCGCAGCAGGGATGCAAAAGGTGCAAAGCCCGTGCCCGTTGACAGCAGCCACAGCCGCTTGCCCGGCAGAAGCGCATCATGCACCAGCGTGCCCACGGGTTTGGGCCGCAGGATGATCTGATCGCCCGGCTTGATATGCTGCAGTTTGCTGGTCAGCGGGCCATCCGGCACCTTGATCGAATAGAACTCCAGTTCTTCATCCCAGGCGGGCGAGGCGATGGAATAGGCGCGCAGCAGGGGTTTGCCGTTATCGCCCATCAGGCCGATCATCACGAATTCGCCCGACCGGAAGCGCAGGCTTTGAGGGCGCGTCACGCGAAAGGAAAACAGGCGGTCCGTCCAATGCGTCACACTGGTCACGGTCTGCGCATCGGGCAGGGTGGGGGTTGCTACGTTCATGTCGGTCTTCCCTTAGGCGCGCAGGCGGGCCTGATAATCATGGTCTTTCCAGTCTGCGCGGAACTGCCACTGGTCCGCGGGCTGACGGCTGGCCAGATCCTCGCTGATCTCGACCTCATCAAAGCCTGCCCTGCGTGCCATGGTATATTGATCGGCAATCACATGTCCATGCGCGCGCAAGCGGCCCGTGTAACCCAGAACGCGCAGACGGCGCGCCAGCGTAAAGCCCCGCCCGTCGTTGAAGGCCGGGAACGCAATGCGGATCAGGCCGATATTGCCGAAATGCTGGGCGACCGCCGCCGGATCATCCGTGTTGGCAAGGTCAAGCGCACCCTTGTGGGCGGCAATCTCGGCCAAGGGCACAAAGGTTTCGGCGGTGGCGGGCGCAAAGCCTGCGTCGGTGACAAGAATGCTCATGCGGCACTGTCTT
>JALOSO010000249.1 GCA_025458385.1 Paracoccaceae bacterium
CATCCCCGTCAGAGAATACAGGTCTTGACAATTCATGTGCTCAAGATTGTCGAAACAACCAAGAACCCACAAACCGTGAAGCTTTCACCAAGATCATCGCCGAAGCTACCTGGCCGATATGTGAAACGTTCAAACGCCGATCGCGCCCAAACCGCCCACATATCCCTTCATTCGTTCAGTTTTCAAAGAGCGCGGCGACAAAAAATGACAAGGTCACCCGTTTCCGAGCGTATCCCCGCCAGCCCTGCCTCCAGATTTTGCGGCCCGTCGATTAAGCTTTCGCTTTCGCTTCGTGCTGCCCCCGTCACGTCTCCGCTTCGGTGAGCGGCTATTTACGGATGGGGCAGGCGGGCTGCAAGGGGAAAAACGCACGGTGTCGCAAAATTTTTGCAAAGCACATTTTCTGCACAAAATCTGGGGCTTGGCGACAGATCAACCACTAGAGCGTAACGCCCTGCGCAACAAATGAACGCTGGCATGGCGACTCAGGCCGCCACCATGCGCCCGCGTGCCTGCCATTTTGACCTCAACATCCGCGCGGCAAGCAAAACGAGGATGATCCCAAGATAGATCAAGGCTTCGGCCGCCCATGTCTTTTGCAGCATCACGAAGTGCACGGCCCCCAGGATGCCCACCGCATAGGTCAGCATATGCAGCCGCTGCCACCGCAAAGGCCCCATCCGCCGGATCGCCCAGTTGGCGGATGTGATGGCCAAAGGGATCATCAGCACAAAGGCCGCCATGCCGATCATGATATAGGGTCGCTTCGCCAGCGCGTTCAGAATCTCGTCCCAACGCAAACCAAGGTCAAGCACGGCCCAAGCCATCAAATGCAGTGCGACATAGGCAAAGGCCAACAGGCCAATGGCGCGCCGAAACTTGATCAGGTTCACCCCCACCCATCGCAGCGGCGTCACGCAAAGCCCTGCCACCAGCAGTTGCAGCGCGAACTCACCCAGCTCCCGCTCCAACGTCTTGGCCGGGTCCGGGCCCAGATCACCCGTCAGGGCCTGCGCAAACAACCAGGCAAAGGGCAGCAGGCCCAGCAGATAGACCGGCCATGTCGGCAGCCTCCGCGCGCCTTTGTTTACAAGGTCCAGCATCAGTAATTCGCCACAAGGTCCATGCCGGCATAAAGGCTGGCCACTTCCGCCTCATAGCCATTGAACATCAGTGTATCCTGCCGCCCTGCAAACAGCCCGCCGCCAATGCGCCGTTCAGATGCCTGTGACCAGCGCGGATGGTCCACCGTCGGGTTCACATTGGCATAAAAGCCGTATTCATTCGGCTGCAGCATGTTCCACGTCGTCGGCGGCATGACATCCGTCAGGCTGATGCGCACGATGGATTTGATCGACTTGAACCCATACTTCCACGGCACCACCAGCCGGATCGGCGCGCCATTCTGGTTGGGCAGCGTCTCGCCATACAGCCCCGTCGCCATGATCGTTAAGGGATGCATCGCCTCGTCCAGCCGCAAGCCTTCGCGATAGGGCCATTCGATGAAGTTGCTGGTCTGCCCCGGCATTTCCTCGGGCCGCACCAGCGTTTCGAACGCCACGAATTTCGCCCCCGGCTGCACACCCACGCGGTTCAAAAGCCCCGCCAGTTCAAACCCGTTCCACGGGATGATCGCGCTCCACGCTTCCACACAGCGGAAACGGTAGATGCGTTCCTCGATCGGCTGATCCTTCAGCACATCCGCAAGGTCATAGGTGCCGGGCTTGTCCACCATGCCATCAATCACGCCCGCTGGCATAGGCAGCCGGGTCTTCCTTTCCCGTCCCGAATTCGTAAAAGTTGTTATAGGTTGTGATGTCCTCAAAACTGTTTGGCTCATCCGTCGTTGAATAGGGCGACTTCGCCTGCGCCATGACCGTTGCAGGTGCTGCAAACAATGCCGCCGTCCCCACCATCAACTGCCGCCGGTTCATCCAGTCTGCCTTTGGCGTCACATCCGCCCAGCCAAGCTTTTTCGTCGCACGCATCATCGTCTCCATCGTCTCGCTTGCATGCATATACGGACCAAAAGCCCGCAAGCTGAGATCTTTTTGCAAAGATCACGGCATTGGGAAGGCGCGAAACAACATCATGCCGGCTGCGGTCAATGCAATTGTTCGGCAATCGCTGCGCACAGGGCGCCGCTGATGGCTGTCAGCGTTTGAGTCTGTGCCTCACGCGTGGGGTGAAACGGGTCCTGCACCGCACCTGACGCCTGCCGCCGGAAATGGCGCGGATTGCCCACGTTGAGCGCCAGCGTCGCATCCGTATGCCCCGCCACCACGCTGCACCGGCTGCCTGCCGCAGCAAAAGCCGCCATGATGTTCTCTTGCGCCTTGCTGCGGACATCTGCCGACTCTTGCCTATAGACCGGCGGCGTCGTCATGAAGATGCAGGGCAGGTCGGGCGGCAACTGCGCCATCGTATCCTGCACCTCTTGCAGGGCCGTTTCCGGATTTGCTGCCCATTGCGGGGCATCATTGCCCAGAAATGTCAGCACCAGAAGGCGTGGCATGTAATAGCCATCCGCGAACATCACTTCAAACGCCGACTTGCCACTTTCGCAGAATTCATAGGCCTCGCCCTGTCCGATCTGAATGTAGGGGTTTTCATTGCGGTTCAGCACGCCATAGCTGCCACCATTGACCCGCCATTTCCGGTCAACCTCGCAAAGCATCTGCTTGCCGTTGTCGGTGCGGCTGACCCAGGACCGCAACGATGTCGAACGCACCCCGATGATGCCAACGGCCGGTTGATCTGATAATCCGCTGCCATAGCCCAGTGGCCAGAAGTCCCGGCAACTTGCATCCATCATTTCGAAAAACGACAGCAGCACAGGCCCCGCCCCGAAGGTGATCTGCGAATCCCCCAACACCAGTACGTCAACGTTCTGGTGACGCGCATCCGCGCGCACGGCCAAGGGCAGGGCGACCAACCCCGCCATGCAGGCCAGGACAAAAAGCACCGCCCCCCGAAAACTGCAGGCCCGACCACCGCCAAGGACAGTACGCATCATTTGCTCAACTACACATCATCGCTTGGTGCCATCACTGCACGGCACCTGCCCAAATGTCTTTCCCCTTGTCCCCAACTTCACACGATTGGGAAGACCTGCGATCCCATGTCATCCGGTAGCCCGGCTGGCATGATGCCCACGGCTGCACCCTTGCGCAGCCCACTTGCCCGTGCGGGCAAGCGCAAATCCGCGCATCCGGCCCTGCTGGCAGAACACACCATCACGCCCGCGTGAGGCACCGAAACATGCCATGTAACAATTCCACACGCCCGCTGACACCGTTTCACACCATGGTGATTTGACCCGAAAAACCGGTGCGGCTTAGGCCGCCTCCGCTGCTTGGCAAGGCCATCCATCGGGGTTTTTACTGCACATCCAACCCGCAGACTGCCCCATATAACGCTCAGCCAATGTCGGCTTTCAGATCAAACGGGAGTGACACCACATGATCCGCAGAACCTTTATCGCCTTGACCGCCGCCGCCTCTTTCCTGGCAATGCCCGCCTTCGCACAAGACAAGGACATCGTCGACACCGCTGTCGGCGCAGGCACCTTCAACACGCTGGCCGCAGCACTGACCGCCGCAGGTCTGGTTGAAACGCTGAAGGGCGAAGGCCCGTTCACCGTCTTCGCACCAACCGATGACGCGTTCGCAGCCTTGCCCGCTGGCACGGTCGAAGACCTGCTCAAGCCGGAAAACAAGGACAAGCTGGTCGCCGTGCTGACCTATCACGTGGTGCCGGGCAAGGTCATGTCGACCGACCTGACCGAAGGCATGATGGCCGCCACCGTGAACGGTGCCGAAGTGACCATCACGCTGGAAGGCGGGGCCAAGGTCAACGGCGCGAACGTCACCACCGCGGACATCGCCGCAACCAATGGCGTGATCCACGTGATCGACGCGGTCATCCTGCCGCCGATGTGATCTGGCGTTCGTCAGAACGGAAAAGGGGTGGCCTTGTGCCACCCCTTTTTTGTTGCTGATGCCTTGGCCGCAATTCAGTGTGCTGCGGCCCTAATGCACCACAGCCTCAGGGGGTCTTTCACGGCGTGAGGCGCTGACACGATCACCGATCAACAGCCCATCCGGCCCTGCCCCGATCGAAACAGTCGCCCCATCCAGTACATCGCCCGACAGGATCATCTCTGCCAGCGGGTCCTGCAGGTGGCGCTGGATCACCCGCTTGAGGGGGCGCGCGCCAAAGACCGGGTCATAGCCTTCGTCGGCCAGCCATTGCCGGGCCGGCCCATCAAGCTGCAGGTTGATCTTGCGCCCTGCCAGCCGCGCCTCAAGCCGCGCGATCTGGATATCGACAATCGCGCCCATATCGGCGCGGTCAAGGCGGCCGAAGATCACCTGTTCATCCAGCCGGTTCAGGAATTCAGGCCGGAAATGTGCGCGCACCGCCGCCTCCACCTCGGCCCGCGCCGCCGCAGGATCGGCCCCCTCAGGCAACTCGCTCAAGGCCCGCGCGCCAAGGTTCGATGTCAGCACGATCAGCGTCTGCTTGAAATCCACCCGCCGCCCCTGCCCATCCGTCAGCACCCCGTCATCCAAGACCTGCAACAGCACGTTGAACACATCCGGATGCGCCTTTTCCACCTCGTCAAACAGCAGCACCTGATAGGGCCTGCGCCGCACCGCCTCGGTCAGCACCCCGCCTTCATCATAGCCCACATAGCCCGGTGGTGCGCCGATCAGCCTTGCCACCGAATGTTTCTCCATGAACTCCGACATATCAATCCGCACCATCGCCTGATCATCGTCAAACAGATAGGCCGCCACCGCCTTGGTCAGTTCTGTCTTGCCCACGCCCGTCGGCCCCAGAAACAGGAAAGACCCAAGCGGGCGGTTTTCATCATTCAGCCCCGCCCTTGCCCGCCGCACCGCATTGGCCACCGCAGTAAGGGCCTGATCCTGGCCGACGACCCGCTTGCCCAATTCCTCTTCCATGCGCAGCAGTTTGTCGCGCTCACCTTCCAGCATCTTGGTCGTTGGGATGCCCGTCCAGCGCTCCACCACCTCGGCAATCTGCTCCGGCCGCACCGCCTCGACCACCATGGCCTGACCTTCGCGCGCCTCGGCCTCGGCCAGCTGCTTTTCCAGCCCCGGAATGCGGCCATATTGCAGCTCACCTGCGCGCGCGAAATCGCCGTCGCGCTTGGCCGCTTCCAGTTCCGCCCGCGCCTGTTCCAACGCGCTTTTCAGGCCCCGCGCCGCCTCCAGACTATCCCGTTCCGCCTGCCAGCGCGCCGTCATTTCCGCCGACCGTTCCTGCAAGGCCGAAAGCTCGCGGTCCAGCTTGTCCAGCCGGTCAATGCTTGCGGCATCATCCTCTTTCTTCAGCGCTTCGGATTCGATCTGCAACTGCAGGATCTGCCGGTCCAGCGCGTCCAGTTCCTCGGGCTTGGAATCCACCTCCATCCGCAAGCGGCTGGCGGCTTCGTCCATCAGGTCAATCGCCTTGTCCGGCAGAAAGCGGTCCGTGATATAACGGTGGCTCAGCGTCGCCGCCGCCACAAGGGCCGCATCCGCAATGCGCACCCCGTGGTGAAGCTCGTATTTCTCCTTGATCCCGCGCAGGATGGAAATCGTATCCTCCACCGTCGGTTCGCTCACAAACACCGGCTGGAACCGCCGCGCCAAGGCCGCGTCCTTTTCCACATGCTTGCGGTATTCATCCAAGGTCGTCGCCCCCACGCAGTGCAATTCGCCCCGCGCCAGGGCCGGCTTGATCAGGTTCGCCGCATCCATCGCCCCTTCGGATTTGCCCGCCCCCACCAGTGTGTGCATCTCGTCCACGAACAGGATCACTTCACCTGCCGCCGCCTCAATCTCCCCAAGGATCGCCTTCAGCCGTTCCTCGAATTCGCCCCGGTATTTGGTGCCTGCAATCAAGGCGCCCATGTCCAGCGCCATCAGGCGTTTGTTGCGCAGGGATTCCGGCACATCGCCGTTGATGATGCGCAAGGCCAGCCCTTCCGCAATCGCCGTCTTGCCCACGCCCGGCTCGCCAATCAGCACCGGGTTGTTCTTCGTCCGGCGCGACAGCACCTGCATCGTGCGCCGGATTTCCTCATCCCGCCCGATGATCGGGTCGATCTTGCCATCGCGCGCCGCCTCCGTCAGGTCACGCGC
>JALOSO010000033.1 GCA_025458385.1 Paracoccaceae bacterium
GACATGATCAGCCCGGTGAAGGCTGCCGTGGGGCCGGGTTATGGGGCGCTGGATGAACGGTTGACCGCGGCGGTGCATCTGCGCTTTGGCCTGCCCGCGGTGCTGCCCGCGCCGGTCAAGAAGGCGATCAAGGCGGCCGACAAGGTTTCAGCCTGGATGGAGGCCGTGGCGATTGCGGGGTTCTCGGAGGCCGAGGCAGACAAGCTTTTCGGCAAGCCGGACAGTGCGCTGATCAAGGGGTTGCAAATCCGGTTGCGTCCGCCCGCTGTGGTGCGGGCGGACTATGTTGCGCGACAGGAAGCCTTGCTGGCGGCCTGCATTTAGCGGGCCTTGCGGCGCGTCTGGTCTTCCCAACGCTGATCATTGCGCTGTGCCGGTTCACGGTGGAACGGCACCTGCCGCGTGGCGATCATCAGGGCATCTGCAAGTAGGCTTAACATTTTAATCTCCTTTTCCTACTGTGTTTATGGCATATTGCGGCGGCATAGCCGAGTCAGAAATCCTTCCAAACTGTTAGGTAGATTTACATATGAACATCGATTGGACACATCTCCCCTCGCTGACGGCGCTGCGTGCTTTTGCGGCTGTCGCGCAGTCGCGCAGTTTTTCGGGGGCCGCACGTGGGCTGAACGTGACGCATGCCGCCGTCGCGCAGCAGGTGCGTGCGCTTGAGGCGCATCTGGGCGTGGGTCTTGTGCTGCGTGAAGGGCGCGGCCTTGTGCTGACGCGTGAGGGCGAGACGCTGGCCGCATCCCTGGATGATGCCTTTGGCGCCATGGCAAAAGGCGTGGCGGCGGTAATTGACCGGGGGCGCGAAACCTCGGTCCATGTCAGCCTGACATCGGGGTTCGCGGCGCAATGGCTGATGCCGCGCCTGCGCCATTTCTGGGCGGCCCACCCCGATATCGCCCTGACCCTGCACCCTGATACACGGGTCGTCGACCTGCGCCGCGACGGGATGGATGTCGCCATCCGTTATGGCATGGGGCAGTGGCCGGGTGTGCAGGCCGAATACCTGACATCGGCGCGCATGGTGATTGCCGGTGCCCCATCGCTTTTGGGGCCTGGACCTGCGCCGCCCCGCGACATCTGGCGCAATCTGCCGTGGGTTCTGTCAATCGACTGGCCGGAAGGGCGCAACTGGCTGCGAAGCCGCGGCATCGACCCGCCCGAAGACATGTTGACCGAATTGCCGAGTGAAGAGCTTGCCATCGGCGCAGCGCGCGAAGGTCTTGGCCTGATCGCCGAAAGCCACGCCCTGCTGGAAGAGGATCTGCGCCTTGGCCGTCTGATCCTGCTGGAGGATGAGGGCGCACGCCTGCCGGCCTATTTCTGCATCACGCAGCCCGGCCAGGATCGCCGGGCTGTGCGCATTTTCGCCAGATGGCTGATTGCAGCGGCCTGATCGTGGCCGTCTGCCCTGCGTCTTCAGATCGCCAGATCGGACGGTGACTTGCCCGATTTGAGGGCTGCATCAAACCAGCGGGGTTTCCGCCCGCGGCCTGACCAAGTTTCAGCGGAATTGGCCGGATTTGCATATTTCGCCGTGGCCGGTGCGCGCTTTTTCGGCCCGCTGGTGCCCGTCAGTTCTGCCAGGGAAAATCCCTTGGACCTTGCGATTTCTTCAAGCTCGGCCAGCGCTTCACGCTTCTTGCGGTCTTCAAAGGTCAAAATTGCCTTTGTCACCCGCGATTGCAGCTCTTTCAGATCCCTCAAACTCATTTCATTCAGATCAATCGACATGCACTTTATCCCCTCGTTGCAGATGCAACGCGGTGTAGCAGCCAGATTTTAACGATGCAAGAAAGGTCGTTATTTAGGACTGCGTTTGGCAAGAATTCGCTGCAATGTCCGGCGGTGCATGCTTAGCCGTCGCGCCGTTTCAGAAACATTCCGGTCACACATTTCATAGACCCGCTGGATATGTTCCCACCGCACGCGATCGGCACTCATCGGGTTTTCCGGCGGTGGCGGCAAAGTTTCCTTTAGGGCAAGCAGCGCATTGGTGACATCATCTGCATCCGCCGGTTTCGACAGATAATCGATTGCCCCCACCTTGACCGCCGCAACGGCCGTGGCAATCGCCCCATAGCCGGTCAGCACGACAATCCGGCAATCGGGGCGCTTTTCGCGCAGGCATTCGATCACCTCAAGGCCGTTGCCGTCTTCCAGCCGGAGATCAACGACAGCATAGGCCGGCGCGCGGGTCAGCGCGATTGCGCGCCCCGCTGCGACACTTTCGGCCGTTTCTGGCGCAAAACCACGCTTTTCCATGGCCTTGGCGAGACGCTTTACAAAGGATTCATCGTCATCGACCAACAAGAGTGACCGATCAGCCCCCAGATCAGCCCCGAGCATTTCATCCATCACGACACGTTCCCTCCCGCGGTGGTTCTGCTTGATCTAGTGGTGCAGCATCAACTTTCAAATGTCGCATCTTTGTGCCGTATGCGGCCCGCCCCACGTCTTGCCCCAACAGTCCCGAATGCGCGGGCCGGTCAGCCCCTTTTCAAGCCCCGGCAAAACAGGCCACGCTATCGGCAATCTGTTCAGGGGTTGCGTCACGTTGAAAGAAATCGGCAAATCCGGTTTCAGGCATCATCAGATAGGTAAAAACCGAATGATCCATCAGATAATTTTCATCACCGGTTTCACGTCTTTGGTATAGCGCGCGATAGGCATTGGCGGCAGCCTTGATCTGTTCGTCCGAACCGGTAAGCCCGATCATCGCCGGATGCACATTTGCCGTATATTCCGCCATCACCTCGGGCGTATCGCGGGCCGGGTCAATTGTGATGAAGATCGGCGTGGCTGCAATTCCGCGTTCTTCCAGAATATCGACCGCCTGCGCATTGCGCGCATTGTCAAATGGGCAGACATCCGGACAGAACGTGTATCCGAAATAGACAAGGCTGGGCTGGGTGATCACATCGCGGTCGGTGACGGTGGCCCCGGTGCTGTCGACCAGCGTGAAAGGCCCGCCGATCTGGCCTGCGGCAACGCCACCACGACAGGCGCTGAACGCATCCTGCGGTCGGTTCAGCAGGACATACCCCAATGATCCGGCCAGCAGGACGCCCATTGTGGCAAACCCGATAATAGCGGCAGTTCTGGCCACGTCTTCCCCCCGTCGCGACATGATTGCACTTTGGCACTGATGGGCTAACTATGAGATGGGGCCGGGGAAAGTGCAACGCATCATGCTGTCGTCAGACCTTGGCCCCTTTTCCCGCGACACCCGCAGTGATTGGGTCAGGCTGCGTACGCTGATCCTTCTGCGCTGGGTGGCCATCATCGGGCAGTTGACGGCAATCAACGTGGCTGGCTACTGGTTCGGCCTGCGGCTGCCCTTTGCACTTTGTTATGCGGCGGTCGGTGCGGCAGTTGTGGCCAATATCCTGTCGGTGATCCTGTTCCCCGAGAACAAGCGGCTGCAGGAATACGAAGCGATGCTGACGCTGCTGTTTGATCTGGCGCAACTGGCCTTCCTGCTGTTCCTGACCGGTGGATTGACCAACCCCTTTGCCTTGCTGATCCTTGCACCTGTCGTCATTTCGGCCTCGGCGCTTGAATTGCGCTCGACGCTGATCCTGGGGGCAATTGCGATCTTTCTTGTGACGCTGACCGCGTTTTTCCATGTGCCACTGGTGCTGGCAAATGGCGTGATCCTGCAGGTGCCGGGCCTGTTTGCCTTTGGCTTCTGGATGGCCATCGTCGTGGGCATCCTGTTTCTGGGCATCTATTCGCGGCGTATCGCGCTAGAGATCCGGGCCATGTCGGATGCCTTGCTGGCCACGCAGATGGCCCTGGCGCGCGAACAAAAGCTGACAGACCTTGGCGGTGTGGTGGCGGCGGCGGCGCATGAGCTGGGCACCCCACTGGCCACGATAAAGCTGGTCAGCGCCGAGTTGATGACCGAACTGAAGGATCAGCCGGCGCTGCTCGAGGACGCGCGCCTGATCCGGGAACAGGCCGACCGGTGCCGCGATATCTTGCGGGGTATGGGCCGGGCGGGCAAGGATGACCTGCATCTGCGGCAAGCCCCGTTGGGCACCGTCCTCAGGGAAGCCGCGGAACCGCATATGGCACGGGGCAAGGAGGTGACCTTTGGCCTGCAGCCGGGGCCGGGCGGCACAGACCGTCAGCCAACAGTGTTGCGCGCGCCAGAGGTGATCCATGGCCTGCGCAACCTTGTGCAGAACGCGGTTGATTTTGCATCAGGGCGGGTCTGGGTTGATGCCGAATGGACGGCACAGGCCATCACCGTGCGCATTGCAGATGATGGTGAAGGCTATGCGCCGCAGGTGTTGGGGCGGATCGGCGACCCGTTTGTCCGCTCTCGCCGGTCTGATGACGATGGCGAAGATCGCATGGCCTATGAAGGCATGGGTCTGGGCCTGTTCATCGCGAAGACCTTGCTGGAACGGTCGGGCGCGACGCTGACCTTTGCCAACGGGTCTGATCCCTTTGGCGATTCAGAAGTGCGGGCCGACCGCAGCGGTGCAGTGGTCGAGGTGGTCTGGCCGCTGAAACGGATCGTCGCGCCAAGTGACCTCGCAAAGGGGCAAAACCAGAAAATCATCAACTGATGCGTGGTTGCAGGGCTGCCACATCAGGCCAACCCGGAAAAACACAATCGCCAATCTGGCAACGATCATGTTCCAGGGCGTGATCGCAACAGGGCAGGCGGATTCCTTGGGCCATGCCGGGCAGCAGGGGCAGGATGGCGGCGCCGACAAAAGTGGCGGGGCAGCAGGGGGCGCTTTGCAAAGACCAACAGCATCCTCCCAAAAAGCGAACGATTTCATGGGTTTGAATGAAACGCCGCTACGCCGGGCTTGGCAGCATTTGCCTTGCCCCACGTGATCTGCCACCTTGATGTCACCCGCCCCGCAACCCCGGGCTGCGCACGTCGCGCCATGGTTGGCAGACCCGGTTACCCGACAACCCGGTGTGAATGCCGGGGCATCCGATGGTGGTGGCCGGGATTTTCGATCGCATGACGCTTGGTCAACCGGATGTTGCGCAACATCATTAATACTCTCTTAACCCGCGCATCCATAGGTTGTTCATAACGCAATTCACCGTGGTTTTACGTGCATGTGGGACAGTCTGTTATTGGCGGCGGGCTTGGGTGCGACCTCAGTGCTGGCCGCGCTTGGGGGGCTGGTTCTGCTGACCGTGCTGCAAAAGCGCGAAGATGCCGGCAAGGCCCGGTCAATCTTTCAGGAAGGTGAGGACGCGACCGTTTTTCTGTTCGATGGTGAGGTGCTTGTCGATGCCACGCCATCGGCTTATCGCCTGTTGGCGGGGTCGCGGTTTGACGACCAGCCCTGGTTTGCCTTGATGGAACGCCTGTCAACCCGCTTTACCGACCTTGCCGCACGGCTGGCCGATGTCGAGATGCTGGGATCGCTGGCCCTGACGGGGTCGATGCGGGGTGACAGCCGCCCAATTGCCCTGCGGGCGGAAATGCGTGGCGGTTTGATGAAGATCGCACTGGTCACCCCGGGGCGAGAGGTGGCGACGCATGGGGGTGATCTGCTGACGGTGCATGCGCTTGACTGCGAATTGCAGGATCTGCGCGACGCCAGCAATGCAGCGCCATTTCCGATCTGGCGCGCGCTGCCGGATGGCGACATCATCTGGGCCAACACAGCCTATATGAATTATCTGTCGGCAGTCCCCCGCGCCGCGGACGTGGCCGAATGGCCACTGCGGGCCCTGTTTGATCTGACACCGGCCAAGGGGGATGCCAAAGGCGCGCCACTGCGGCGCACCGGGCCGGATGGCAAGGGCTGGTTCGAGATCACGTCGCGCAGCGTGGATGAGGGGCAGGTCCATTACGCGCTTCCGGCTGATTCCTTGCGCGCGGCCGAAGGCGCCTTGCAGGATTTCAAGCAGACCCTGACCAATACCTTTGCCGAATTGTCGACGGGCCTTGCGGTGTTCGATCAGGCGCGCAAGCTGCAGTTGTTCAATCCGGCGCTGGCCCGGCTGATCGAGGTGCCGGTGGAAACGCTGCTGCGGCGCCCGTCGCTGTTTGCAATGCTTGATGCCATGCGTGACCGCAACATGCTGCCCGAGCCAAAGGATTACCGGTCGTGGAAACAGCAGATGGTCGCACTTGAGGCGGCTTCGGTCCGCGGTGATTATCGCGAGACATGGTATCTGCCGAACGGCAAGGCCTTTCGCGTGGTGGGGCGGCCGTATCCGAACGGGGCGCTGGCCTTCATGATCGACGATATCACCGATCAGGTCACCCGTGACCGGCTGTTCCGGGTGGAACTGGATCTGACACTGGCGGTGATGAACCAGATGGACGAGGCGGTGATCGCCTTTTCGGCAACGGGCGATCTGATCGTGGCGAATGCGGCCTACCGGGCGCTGTGGGGCCATGATGCGGCTGTGCTGGCACGGGATGAGGGGCCGCTTGCCCTGCTTGAGGCGTGGCGCAGCCAGTCGGCCCCGACCCTTGCATGGACCGAGGCCGAGGCCGCGTTGACAGGCGGGGCGGACATGCCGGGCGAGCCACGTGAAATTCGCCTGCTGGACGGGCGGTTGCTGCTGTGTCGGGGGCTGGTACTGCCCGGCGGCGGGCGCGGATTTGCCTTTGTGCAGGCGAAAGATATCGCATCGCCCGCTTTGCCCGAGGCCCCGCTGGCGCTTTCTGCCTGACCGCACGCACTGGGCGGCTTGCGCCCGGTCGCCGCGATTGCCAAACTGTGCGGATGACACAGGCGCTGCTGAACCGCGTAGACTTCTTTCTGGCTGATGAGGCCGCAACCGCGGCGCTGGGCCGCTGGCTTGCGCCTGCACTGCTGCCCGGCGATGCAGTGCTGTTGTCCGGCGGGATTGGCGCCGGCAAGTCGCATCTGGTGCGGGCATTGCTGCGCGCACGTCTTGGACCCGCACTCGAAGTGCCCTCACCCACTTTCACGCTGGTGCAACCGTATGATGATGATACGGGCATGACGATCCTGCATGCCGATCTTTACCGCCTGACCCATCCGGATGAGGTGCTGGAACTGGGTCTTGATGTGGCTTTTGCCACCGGAATTGCCCTGATCGAATGGCCCGAAAGGCTGGGCCAGCATCGCCCGGCCAACCCGCTGGATCTGATGTTGTCACCGCTGGGCGAAGGCCGCCATGCGACGGCACAGGGGCCGGCCCGGCTGATGACACGCGTGGCAGGTTTTGCGGCAAGCCGGGGTCAGCATGACTGATCGGGCAGAAGCGCGTGCCCTGCTGTTGCAACGTGCGGGGTGGGCCGATGCGACTGTGGCCTTTCTGGCAGGTGATGCGTCAGACCGCCGGTATGACCGGTTGACCGGGCCACGGGGCACGGCCGTGCTGATGGATGCCCCCCCGCCTGCTGTGCCAAGGCCCGTGCCAAGACCCGTGCCAGAAAAGGTCACGGCTGCCCCGGCACTGGTCGATGACCCGGCGACATTCCTGGCAGTGGCCGCCCATCTGAACGCCATCGGCCTGTCGGCCCCGCGCCTGATCGACGCAGACCTTGCCGCCGGTTTTCTGCTGATCGAGGATCTGGGTGACGGTCTTTTTGCAAGGGTGGTGGCCCGGCAGCCCGCCATGGAACAGCCCCTGTACGCCGTTGCCTGTGCCGCCCTGCTGCAATTGCAGGCGGCCCCGCCGATGCCGGGCCTGCCCGACCTGACGGCTGCAGACTGGGCCAAGGCCGCCATCCTGGTCTTCTCTGCCTATGCGCCCGCCACGGGTGCGCCGCCGGCTGACGCGGCTGTGGCCGCGGTGGAAAACGAGATGTGCCACCTGATCGGGTCCGTGGCGGCAACCGCGCCAAAGATCATGATCCTGCGCGATTTCCATGCCGAGAACCTGATCTGGCTGCCGGATCGCCACGGTGCGGCACGCGCCGGTCTGCTGGACTTTCAACTCGCGCAGATGGGGCACCCGGTCTATGACCTTGTCTCGTTGGTGCAGGATGCCCGGCGTGACGTGGCCCCCGCAACCCGGCAGGCCCTGATCCGGCAATTCTGCGATGGTGCCGGGCTGACACAGGCCGATTGTGACCGGGCGCTGGCCATCTGGGGCGCACAACGGGCCTTGCGCATTCTGGGTGTCTTTGCGCGGCTGGCGGGCGTGCAGGGCAAGACCGGTTATCTGTCGCTGCTGCCCCGGGTCTGGGGTCATTTACAGCACAACCTGTTGCACCCTGATCTTGCCGCCCTGCGCCGCCTTGTTGACGCCCATCTTCCCGCGCCTGATGCGGGGCTGCAGGCGCGCCTTGCGGCCCCGTCTGCGGCCCCGTCTGCGGCGCGTTCTGGGGCGCTGGCATGACGCGGCTGCCGGTCATGCTGTTTGCCGCAGGCTTTGGCACGCGGATGGGCGCCCTGACGGCAGACCGGCCAAAGCCCCTGGTTCCGGTGGCCGGGCGGGCGCTGATCGACCACGCACTGGATGTCGTCGACGCCGCGGGGGCTGGGCCTGTGGTTGTAAACCTGCATTACCGGGCTGACCAGATCCGCCGGCATCTGGCGGCGCGGCCTGACATTGCGTTTTCTGATGAAACGGACATGATCCTTGAAACCGGCGGTGGCTTGCGGCAGGCCCTGCCGGTGTTGGGCCCTGGGCCGGTCTTCGCGCTCAACACCGATGCCGTCTGGACGGGTCAGAACCCGTTGTCGCAACTGCTGGCTGCCTGGGATGGTGCGCGCATGGATGCATTGCTGCTGCTGCTGCCGGTTGCCGCGGCCACGGGTCACGGCGGCCGGGCCGATTTCGCCCGCGATGCCGCAGGCCGCATCAGCCGGGGGCATGGCCATGAGACCGATGTCTATCTGGGCGCGCAGATCATCAAGACCACCGATCTGGCCGGATTTCCCGACAGGGTATTCTCGCTGAACCTGCTTTGGGACCAGATGATCACGCGGGGGCGTGCCTACGGGCTGATCCATCAGGGCGGCTGGTGCGATGTCGGCCGTCCCGAAGGCATCGCCACAGCCGAGGCGCTGCTTGGCGCAAAGGCCCGCGCATGAAGCGCGGCATCTTTGGCCTGCCGCCTGGCGTCGATTTCCCGCGCCTGCTGGTACAGGGCCTGCTTGACCGGATGGATGGCGCAGACCCTGCCGCAATGGCGCGCGTGACGCTGTTTCTGAACACGCGACGGATGCGCCGCGCGGTTGAGCGGCACCTCACGGCCCAAGGCGCGCGGTTCCTGCCGCGCATCCGCCTTGTCAGCGATATTGGCCTTGATCCCACAGCGCCGGACGTGCCGATGGCGGTTCCGGCACTGCGGCGAAAGCTGGAACTGACGCAGCTGATCAGCGCGCTGCTGGAGAGAGAACCGACGCTTGCCCCGCAGGCTGCTGTCTTTGACCTGGCTGATTCACTTGCCGCCCTGATGGACGAAATGCAGGGCGAGGCTGTCTTGCCTGCCGCGATCGCGGCCATCGATGTCTCGCGCCATTCCGCGCATTGGCAGCGCACGCAGGATTTCATCGGGATCATCACCCGGTTCTTTGCCGCCGATGCCCAGCCTGATCCGCAGGCACGCCAGCGGATGATGACAGACCGGTTGCTGGCCCGGTGGCAACTCAATCCGCCTTCAGACCCGGTGATCATTGCCGGTTCAACGGGATCGCGGGGCACAACGCGCGCCTTGATGCAGGCGGTGACGGCATTGCCGCATGGCGTGCTGGTGCTGCCCGGCTATGACTTTGATCTGCCGGATCATGTCTGGACGGCGCTTGAAGACGCACGCACGGGCGAGGATCATCCGCAATTCCGCTTTGCCCGTCTGCGCGCCCGGGCCGCGGATGATGGCGGGGTGCAGCCATGGGTCGGGGGCGGGCCGCCGAACCCGGCCCGCAATCGCCTGATTTCGCTGTCACTGCGCCCGGCGCCGGTCACGGATCAATGGCTGACCGATGGCACGGCGATGCAGGATCTGCCCCAGGCCACAGAAGGCATGACGCTGATCGTAGCGCCGGGGCTGCGGGCCGAGGCCATGGCGATTGCCCTTGTTCTGCGCCGGGCCGTCGCCGAAGGCCGGCAGGCGGCGCTGATTTCACCAGACCGTCATCTGACGCGGCGGGTGACCGCGATTCTTGATGGCTGGTCGATCCTGCCGGATGACAGCGCAGGCGAACCTTTGTCGCAGACGGCGACGGGGCGGTTCCTGCTGATGGTGGCCGGGATCGGCCTGCGGCGGATGATGGGCGAACATCTGCTTGCGCTGCTGAAACATCCAGCGGTGGCGCGTGGCAAGGACCATGGCGATGACCCTCGCGATGACCGTGGCGCGCATCTGCGCCTGTCGCAGATGCTGGAAAGCGACATCCGCAAGCGCGGCGTGGCCTTTCCCGATGCGGCCTACCTGACAACCTGGGCGGATGGGCAGCCAATGCCCGAGGCCGCGGCCTGGGCACGCTGGCTGGCAAAGGTGATCGGCAGTTGCGATATCCATGCGCCTGACCGGCGTTTGACCGCGCATCTGGCGGATCTGGTGGTGATGGCCGAGACCCTTGCGAAAGGTCCGGCCAACGCGGAAACGGGCACATTGTGGACAACCTCGGACGGGGCCGCCTGCCATGCCGCGCTTCAGGCCCTGCAAGAGGCGGCGGATGCGGCCGGGGCGGTTTCGGCCAGGCAAGCGCGTGATATCCTGCGGTCGGTCTTGCAGTCAGCAGAATTGCGTCCGCCCGAACAGAACGATGAACGCGTCACGATCTGGGGTCCGCGCGAGGCGCGTATTCAAGGGGCCGATCTGGTGGTGCTGGGCGGGTTGAACGACGGTGTCTGGCCGGCCTTGCCGGGTGCAGACCCCTGGCTGAACCGCGATATGCGTCTGCAGGCCGGCCTGTTGTTGCCGGAACGGCAAGTGGGGCTTGCGGCGCATGACTATCAGCAGGCGGTCTGCGCGGCCGAGGTGGTGCTGACCCGTGCCCGGCGGGATGCGCAGGCCGAAACCGTGCCGTCACGCTGGCTGAACCGGCTGACGAACCTGTTGCACGGGTTGCCGGACAATGGCGGGCGCGCAGCCCTTGCGGCAATGACCGCGCGCGGTGATGCTTGGCTTGCGCTGGCCGATGCCGCGGATGATGCACCCCGCCTGCCACCAGCCCCGCGTCCGGCCCCGCGTCCGCCGCTGCGCCACCGGCCGACCCAGCTGTCGGTCACGGCGATTGCGCGGCTGAACCGTGATCCCTATGCCATTTATGCACGATACATTCTGGGGCTGCAGCCCATACCATCGCTGCGCCCCGGACCTGACCCCCTGCTGCGCGGCCAGACATTGCACCGGATTCTTGAATCCTTTGCGCGCACGCGTGCCGGAAAGACGGATCTGCGCGCGCATCTGATGTCGGTCTGTGATGCCGTTCTTGCAGAAGACGTGGTCTGGCCGTCCACCCGGGCGCTGTGGCGGGCCCGGTTGGATCGGGCTGCGGATTTCTTTCTGTCCGTCGATGCCGGGCTGGGTGGCCAAACGGTTCTTCTGGAAAGCAAGGCCGGGATCGACCTTGACGCCCTTGCCTTCCGGCTGACGGCAAAGCCGGACAGGATTGACCTTCTGCCCGATGGCCGCCTGCGGGTGCTTGACTACAAGACCGGCCAGTTGCCCACGGCCAAACAGCAAAAGCAGTTTGACAACCAGCTGCTGCTTGAGGCCTGCATGGCCGAACGCGGTGCCTTTGGGCCCGACCTGCACGCAGAAGTGGCAAGTGCAACCTATATCGGTCTGGGTTCAAAGCTGGGTGTGGTCGATTTGGAAACGGATCCGGTGGTGCTGGCCCGTGTCTGGGATGATCTTTGCCGTGTGCTTGCGCGGTATGCGACCGTGGATCAGGGCTATGTCGCGCGGCGGGCGATGCTGCTTGAAAAAGATGTCAGCGACTATGATCATCTGTCGCGCTTTGGCGAATGGACCATGGCCGATCGTGCCCTGCCCGAACATGTATGGGACGATGACGCATGACCCATGAGGCAACCACCCGTCAGATCGCGGCGGCTGATCCTGCGGTGTCGGTCTGGCTGCACGCGAATGCAGGGTCGGGCAAGACCAAGGTGCTGATCGACCGCGTGGCGCGGCTGTTGCTGGCCGGGGTTGCGCCACAGCAGGTGCTGTGCCTGACCTATACCAAAGCCGCCGCCGCCGAGATGCAGAACCGGCTGTTTGCGCAGCTTGGGGCCTGGGCGATGAAGCCCGATGCAGAGCTTGCCACGGAACTGGCAGCACTTGAGCCGCAGATCGGGCCGCAGATCGTGCCGCCGACCGGAGCGCCCGACCTCGCGCTGGCCCGGCAGTTGTTTGCCCGGGCCATCGAAACGCCAGGGGGCCTGCGCATCCAGACGATCCATTCCTTTTGCGCAACGTTGCTGCGGCGCTTTCCGCTTGAGGCCGGGGTCAGCCCGCAGTTTCAGGAACTGGATGACCGGACGGCCCGTTTGATGCGCGCAGACATTGCCGAGGAAATCGCGCTTTATGACAGCGGGGCGGTGATGGCCCGCGTGGCGCGGGCCGACAAGACCGACAATCTTGATGATTTCCTGGGCCAGATTGCGGGTCAGCGGGCCGGGCTGCAATCACCGCTGTCAGAGGCTGACATCTGGCAGGTATTTGACCTGCGGCCGGGGGAAACCCAGCAAACCCTGCTGGCCGAGGTGATGCTGGGTGGCGAGATGGCGCTGATCGAACAGCTGCTTCCCGCGCTTGATGCGGGTTCGATCACTGACAAGAAAGCGGCGAATAGGCTGCGAGAGATTTTGCATTCCGCCCCCGGCACCGCGCTGTTGCCGCAGTTGGAAAGCCTGTTCCTGAACGCGTCGGGTCTGAACGCGGGTGGTCCGCGCATCACGCATTTTCCAACGCAAGACACCCGGGAACGCGTGAATAACCTGTTGCCTGAACTGCATGAATTCATGGGGCGGGTGGCGGCGGCCCGGCCCCGGCGGCTGGCCTTGATCGCTGCAGAAAAGACGGCTGCGCTGCATGGCTTTGCCGCCCGTTTCGTGCCCGAATATGACCGGCAAAAGGCCGTGCGCGGTGTGCTTGATTTCGACGACATGATCATGCGGGCCGGGGCGCTGCTGTCAGACCCTTCGGTGGCGCAATGGGTGCTTTACCGTCTGGATGGTGGTATCGACCACATCCTTGTTGACGAGGCGCAGGATACCGCGCCCCGTCAATGGTATGTGCTACAACGCCTGACCGAGGCGTTTCTGGATGGCGACGGTGCCGAAAGGGGCCGGGGCGGTGCGGGCCTTGCGCGGACGGTGTTTGTGGTCGGCGACAAGAAGCAATCGATCTATTCCTTCCAGGGGGCGGATGTCGCGGCCTTTGATACCATGAAGGCGCAGTTCAGGACGGGTCTGGCAAGGACCGGGCCGGGCCTGCGCGAACAGGATATGGTGCATTCCTTCCGGTCTTCGCCGGCCATTCTGGCAGCGGTTGATGCAACCTTTGACCGCCCGCAAACCGACAGTGTGGGGGGGCGCATGCAACATGTCGCCTACTTTGACACGCGGCCCGGGCGGGTCGAAATGTGGCCCGTGATCCCGAAGACACCTGTGGCCGAAGACCCTGATCCCACCGATCCGGTCGATCGCACCACGGATGAACATCATACGCTGCAACTGGGACGCAAGACAGCAGACTGGATCGCGGCGCAACTGGAACAGGGCTTGCAGGTGCCGGGCCGCCATGGCCCGCGCCCGGCAACACCAGGTGATTTTCTGGTGCTGGTGCAAAAGCGCGGCCCACTGTTCAGCGCGATCATCGCCATGTGCAAGAAGCGGGGCCTTGCGATTGCCGGGGCAGACCGGATGAAATTGGGTGAGGAGCTGGCAGTCAAGGACCTGCTGGCGCTGTTGTCGTTTCTGGCGATGGACAGCGATGATCTGGCGCTGGCCACGGTGCTGCGGTCGCCGCTTGGCGGGTTGACCGAGGCACAGCTTTACGCATTGGCGTATAGCCGGAAAGAAAGTTTGTGGCTGACCCTGCTGAAGGCGCGTGCCGCATGGCCGGCGCTGGTTGACATGCTGGATGACCTGCGCCGCGCAACAGATATCCTGCGCCCCTATGATCTTCTGGAGCGGATGTTGACGCGTCATCGCGGGCGGCAGCGTCTGCTGGGGCGTCTTGGCCGCGAGGCCGAAGACGCAATCGACGAATTGCTGACACAGGCGCTAGCCTATGAAACGACCGAAGTGCCAAGTCTGACGGGCTTTCTGACCTGGCTTGATGCCGGTGAGATCGCGGTCAAGCGCCAGATGGAAACGGATGGCGGACAGATCAGGGTGATGACGGTCCATGGGGCAAAGGGGCTGGAGGCACCGGTGGTGATCTTGCCGGATACCGCAGACCGCAGTTCGGACGAGAAGACCAGGATCTTTGCGATGGGCGACGGACCGGTGGTCTGGGCAACGGTGAACGAGGAAAGCCCGCCGCAGATGTTGGAAGCCCGCAACCAGAGTAAGCATCGGCGCCAGGCCGAGAATGACCGGCTGCTTTACGTGGCAATGACACGGGCCCAAAGCCTGCTGGTGATTGCTGCGGCGGGTGAGGTGAAGGAAAAGGATAAGGATAAGGAAAAGGAAAAGTATGACCCGTGCTGGTATCTGCAGATGCGCGACGGGTTGCAGCGCGCCGGGGCCAAGGTGCAGCCTGATGGCGGGCTGCTGCTGACATTTGGGTCCTGGCCGCCGCCCAAAAAGGCGGACACTGCGTCGCCGCCCCCGGTCACCTTGCCAGACTGGGCCCTGACACAGGCACCGAACGCGCCGCGTCTGGCGCGGCCCATCGTCCCTTCGGCGCTTGGCGGGGCAAAGGCCCTGCCCGGAGAGGCGGGCCAGGACCATGAGACCGCAACCGCGCGGGGTGACCGGCTGCATCTGCTGCTGGAACATCTGCCACAGGCGCCGGTGGCAGACTGGCCCGGGCTTGCGGCGGCGCTTGGGGCCGAAGACATGCTGGCCGAAGCAAAGGCGGTTCTTGCGGCGCATCCGGCGTTGTTTGGCCCCGGCACGCTGGCCGAGGTGGCCATTACCGCTGAACTGGCAGGAACGCGGATGGCAGGCAAGATCGACCGGCTGATCCTGTCTGAAGGGCGGGTGCTGGCCGTCGATTACAAGTCAAATCAGGTGGTGCCGCAAACAGCATCAGAGGTGCCAGAGGGCATTCTGCGCCAGATGGGTGCCTATGCAGCGGCCCTTGGGCAAATCTACCCGGACCGGCAGATCGACGTGGCCATTCTTTGGACGCGCACGGCAGAACTGTTGCATCTGCATCCCGATATCGTGAGGGCGGCCCTTGCACGTGCGCTACCTATTGACGTTGCCACACCCGCTGCATAGCTTTGCTGCCCGACCCCCCGGACAAGCTGGAGAGATTCCATGGGAAATGCCACTGTCGCCGTGACTGACGCCACCTTCGATGTCGAAGTGCGCCAGGCCAGCGTTCCCGTCATCGTTGATTTCTGGGCCCCCTGGTGCGGCCCCTGCATGCAGATCGGCCCCGCGCTGGAAGAGCTTGCCACCGAATATGCGGGCAAGGTCAAGATCGTGAAGGTGAATGTCGACGAAAACCCCGATAGCCCGGCGACGCTGGGTGTGCGGGGCATTCCGGCGCTGTTCATGTTCAAGGGCGGGCAGGTCGTGTCGAACAAGGTGGGTGCGGCGCCAAAGGCCGCGCTGGCCAACTGGATTCAAACGGCAATCTGACCTGACCTGCCGACACTACGGCAACAAGCGGGCCCGGCGGGGCCCGTTTTCGTATCTGCCCCTGTCTGTGTTCCAGGCAGACGCAACGGCCGCCCAACCTGCGTTGCCGACAAATCCCGGATCATTCAGCCACCGCGCTGACGGCGCTGAAAGGCCGCGGCGAGGGCCATGATGGCAAGGCCGGCAGGAAAGCCGAAGAAGCCGACCAACATCAAGGTGATGGCCACGATGCCGGTTGCATCATCGCCGCGCCAGCCTGTGCTATTGGCGATGACGTAGCCAGCAATTCCCAAAAGGACAGAGATGACGGCAATCCACCGGCCCCATCTGATGCGTTTGGTCCAGCGGTCTGGGGCGATGATGG
>JALOSO010000034.1 GCA_025458385.1 Paracoccaceae bacterium
ACCGAGGACAACATCAAGGACGCGGAAACCGAAGTGCCGGAATTCATGCAGTGGCTGCGTGACCATCCTGATCAGGCACCGCAGTTTGAGCGTTTCTTTGTTGGCATCCGGGCGTAAGGGTGAAACGCTAATAGCAAGCGTAGATTGGGTGATCCCCACCCTTCGCGCGGGTTCCCCCACCGTTGCAATGCGCCACCCTTACCTTTTTCGGCGCGACAGCCCCATCGCTACATCGTCCAGCGTCATCACCCGGAACTGCCGGTAACCCAGCCGCATCGCCAGCCGTTCTGATTCCACGTTCCCCGCTGCAATCATCACGACCGTCTCGCCCACCCGCGCGTCCATCCACGCAAATGCCGCGACGCAGGCCTCGGTCGCCACCCCCTGCCCCTGTGCGGATGGTGCCACCGCCCAGCCGCATTCCGGCACGGCGTCAAAGTCCACACCCAGCCCCCGCCGCGCATCAAAAAACCCGACCTGCCCAATGAACGCCCCCGTATCACGCCAGCAGATCGCCCATTGCCCGATCCCGTCCATCGCCCAACTGCCCGCATTGGCCAGAAACGACCGCCAGCTTGCCGTTTCATCCCGTGGGCCGGGGCGGTTGTAGCGCGTCATCGCGGGCATCGCCCACAGCGCCGCGAAATCGGGGAAATCCGCGCGGGTCATCGCACGCAGGATCAGGCGGTCCGTTTCAAGCTGCGGAATGTTCATCGCGCCCACCTTGACCAAATGCGAAAGGGCACCCCTCAGGGTGCCCTTCTGGTCTCTTACACCGGAATGGCCTTACGCCGCTTCGGTGATGAATTTCACGGCATCGCCAAAGGTCTGGATGGTTTCGGCCGCATCATCCGGAATCTCGATGCCGAACTCTTCCTCGAACGCCATCACGAGTTCCACGGTGTCCAGGCTGTCGGCGCCCAGATCGTCGATGAACGAGGCGTTCTCGATCACCTTGTCCTCTTCCACACCCAGATGCTCGACCACGATTTTCTTCACGCGGGCTGCGATATCGCTCATGTCCATTCCTCGTTCACTGTTGCGGGGAAAGGCCCCCGGTCACGTCCTAGCCTGCATCCACCCTAGCGGGCATCCTGCCGCCGATTCAAGCAGCTTTCAGGTCAGGCGCGCCTATAGCAACAGGCAAGGCACATGGCAAACGGTTTCCCGTGTCAGGTGCCGGTGCGGGAAAGGGGCAGGCAATCACGCTGCTGCAGGGCGGCATCAAGCCGCCGCAGGTAGGTTTCACAAGACCAGCGGTGGCGGCGCTGCAAGGACCGGATCAGGGCCGGTGTCGCCTTGCCGGCCACGGCAGCAGCCAAAAGCTGCGGATAGGCCTGCCCGCGCATCAGCACCGCCGTCGGCGGATGGCCTGAAAACGGCAACGCCACCAGTGCCAGACCGGGTGCAAGGGCCTGCACGGCGCGGGCCTGCGCGCGTTCGGCCGGGTGGGCGAAAGGATCCATCAGCACGGTGCCGCGCAGACCGGGGCGCAGGTAAAGGCGCAGGGCATCGGCAACCATGGCGGACGTGGCCGTACCGGGCCAGCGCGTTTCTTGCGGGATCTGACCGGGGCGGATGGCGGCCTGTGGCGCAAACAGCGTCGCAGAACGCAGGTTCAGCGCCCGGCTGAACAGCAGGGCGCCATAGCCGCCCATGGAAAAGCCGATGGCGCGCACGACCGGGTAATCCTGCGCCACCGCGGCGACGGCCTGCAGCGTAGCGGCAAGGTCTGCGTTAAGAAACCAGTCATCGGCTGCGGTGGCGATGACAAGGTTGGCATAGCCCATGTCAAGCGCGGTCTGCACCGGGGCCATCGGCACAAAACCCGCGCGTGACGCGCCGCGCCAATGGTCAAAGCTGACAAACAGGCCCTTGCGGCCCGCACCATGCAGTTCGGCCCGCAGATGCGCGCCGTCAAAAATCCGTTGTTCCACCCTCTGGTCCCCACCAAGCTGGCATGGACCACAAGATACGCCCCAAGGTTTAACGGCAGGTTGCCGTCATCCCATGTGCATGCCGCCGTTCACGTGCAGCGTGGCCCCGGTGACATAGGCGGCCTCCGGGCTGGCCAGATACAGCACGGCCGCAGCAATCTCGTCTGCGTCGCCCATGCGCCCGGCCGGTATTTCCGAAAGGATGCGGCCTTTCTGTTCATCATTCAGCTTGTCCGTCATCGGTGTGGCGATAAAGCCGGGTGCCACGGCGTTCACGGTGATCCCGCGGCTGGCCACCTCTTCGGCGATGCTTTTCGACATGGCGATCATGCCGGCCTTGCTGGCGGCATAGTTCGCCTGTCCGGCATTGCCGGTGGCGCCCACCACGGACGAGATGTTGACGATCCGCCCCCAACGCGCCTTCATCATCCCGCGCAGCGCCCCGCGGCACAGCCGGAATGTTGCCGTCAGGTTCACATCGATCACAGCCTGCCAATCGTCATCCGACATGCGCATGGCCAGCCCGTCCCGCGTGACCCCGGCGTTATTGACCAAAACGTCCACGCTGCCCATGGCCGCCATGGCCTCTTTGATCAGCGCCTCGACCGCCTGCGGATCAGACAGATCGCAAGGCAGCACATGGGCGCGCGCGCCCAGATCATCTGCCAGCGCCTGCAACGGCGCGACCCGCGTGCCCGACAGGGCCACCACAGCCCCGGCCCCGTGCAAGGCCCGCGCGATGGCCGCACCGATACCGCCCGACGCCCCCGTGACCAGCGCCGCCTTTCCTGTCAGATCAAACATGTTCCACCCCCGATTTTTCGACGAAAAATCGTTTCCGCCGCAATTTTATTCAAAAACCCACGATTTTTCGTCGAAAAATCGCTACCCCCTGGCGGCCAGAACATCCTCCGGCGTGCCCACGGCTCGCGTCGCGGCCCCTTCCACGATGCGCTTGACCATGCCTGACAGCGCTTTGCCTGCGCCGATCTCCCAGAACTCGGTCACGCCTGCGCCCGCCATCCACTGCACGGATTCGCGCCAGCGCACTGATCCTGTCACCTGCGCCACCAGCAGCGCGCGGATGCGGTCAGGTTCGGTCACCGCTTCGGCCCGCACATTCACCACCACTGGCACCTGCGGTGCCGCAATGGCCACACCTGCCAGCGCTTCGGCCATCACGGCGGCTGCCGGGCCCATCAGCGCACAGTGAAACGGTGCACTGACCGGCAGCAGGATCGCTCGCTTGGCCCCGCGCGCCTTGGCAATCTCGAGCGCGCGCTCGACCGCGGCCTTATGCCCCGATACCACCACCTGTGCCGGGTCATTGTCATTGGCGGCCTGACACACCTCGCCCTGCGCCGCCTCTGCCGCCACTTCGGTCGCTGCCGCAAAATCCAGCCCCAGCAGCGCGGCCATCGCGCCGACACCCACTGGCACGGCCTCTTGCATCGCGCGCCCGCGTATGCGCAACAGCCGTGCCGTATCGGCCAGCTGCAGCGCCCCCGCCGCGCAAAGCGCCGAATATTCGCCCAGCGAATGCCCTGCCACAAAGGCCGCGTCGTGAATGGTGATGCCTTCCGCCTCGAGTGCGCGCATGGCAGCAAGAGATGTGGCCATCAGCGCGGGCTGCGCGTTCTGCGTCAGCGTCAGGTCGGCGATGTCCCCTTCCCAGATCAGCGCAGACAACTTTTCGCCCAGGGCATCGTCCACCTCGGCAAAGACCGCCTTCGCGGCCGGATAGGCCGCAGCCAGGGCCCGCCCCATGCCGATGGTCTGCGCCCCCTGCCCCGGAAATAAGAATGCGCGGCTCATTGGCCACCCTCCCCCGTTGTTTGCATCCCGCATAGCCGCGCGCGACAAGGCGGGCAAGCGTCGTTCACAGGCAATGTGCAGCACTGCACCTATTCTTGCCAGCCGGGCGTGCTAACCTGCTGCAGAACGCAGCCCCGCAGCAACCCCGATGAGGCCAGGATGTCATCTGCAAATACCGCCACCAGCTATGGCGCCGTGGCCCGTACCCTGCACTGGCTGACCGCCCTGCTGATCCTGACGGCCATCCCCCTTGGCTGGTACGCCAACGAGCTGCCCTATGCCACGGGCGAAGAACTCGCCGCCAAGGCCCAGCTCTTTTCGCTGCACAAGACCGTCGGCATGGCCGCCTTTGCCGTGGCCCTGATCCGCATCCTCTGGGCCCTTACGCAAGCGCGCCCCGAACCCATGCACCCAGACCGTCGTTTCGAAACACTGGCCGCCGAAGGCGTGCATTGGGCGCTGTACCTGTCGCTTGTGATCGTGCCCCTGTCCGGCTGGGTGCACCATGCTGCAACCGATGGTTTTGCCCCCATCCTCTGGCCCTTTGGGCAAGACCTGCCCGGCGTGCCGACATCCGAAACCGTCGCACATCTGGCCGGTGCCATGCATTGGGTGTTCACCAAGGTGCTGATCCTGTCGATCCTGTTGCACGTTGCAGGGGCCTTGAAACACGTCTTCATTGACCGCGATCACACCCTTGCCCGCATGACCCGCGGCGTTGCCGCACCCGCGCGCGCCACCGGTGCCGCCCATGCGCGCGGCCCGGCCCTGGCCGCAGTTGCCATCTATGCCGCAGGTGCCGGCCTTGCGTGGTCGATGGCAGGCACAACCGCGCCCGAGGCTTTGGCACAAACCGCCTCGACCGAGGTCGCAACCACCGGCAACTGGCTAGTGACCGAAGGCACGCTGGGCTTTGCCATCAACCAGATGGGCAGCACTGTGCAGGGCACCTTCGCCAGCTGGACTGCCGACATCACCTTTACCGAAGAGGCCGTGGATGGCAGTCATGGCAATGTCACCGTGACCATCGATATCGCCAGCCTGACGCTTGGGTCGATCACCGATCAGGCCAAGGGACCGGATTTCTTTGATGCCACAACCCACCCCACGGCCACGTTCACCGCCAATATCCTGCCTGCCGCCGAGGGCTATATTGCCGATGGCACGCTGACCCTGCGGGGCGTGACCGCCCCCCTGCAACTGCCCTTCGCCCTGTCCATCACGGGTGACACCGCCAGCATGACCGGCACCACCACGATTGACCGCCGCACCTTTGGCATGGGCCAAACCTATGGCGATGAATCAACCGTCGGCTTCAACGCCACCGTGACGACCACCCTGACCGCCACGCGCAAGTGAACGCATGAAAAAACCGCTGAGGATTGCGCCTCAGCGGTTTTTCCTTGCCCGAAGGCTGGATTATTCGGCCTTGGCAGCCTCGATCGACAGCGTGATCTGCACTTCGTCACCGACGTTCGGTGCAAACAGACCGACGTTGAAATCGCTCCGCAGGACAGACGTCGTGCCCGTGAAGCCCAGCCATGGCTTGTTGGCCATCGGGTGATTGTCAGCCTTGTTCATGGTCGTGGCAATCGTCACCGGCTTTGTCACGCCATTCATCGTCAGATCGCCCGTGATGTTGGCGGTGTTTTCGCCGGTCACTTCGATTGCGGTCGAGGTAAAGGTCACCAGCGACGTCTCATCCGCCGCATTGAAGATGTCAGCCGACATGAAGTGCTGGAAACGCTCTTCCCAGCCCGTCATCATGCTGCGCACCGGGAAGGACACCGAAACGGACGACGCCGCCGGATCTTCCGCATCAAACGCGATCTCGCCGTTAAAGCCGCTGAACATGCCGTAGGTCGTCGAAAAGCCCAGGTGGTCATAGCTGAACACGATCTGGCTGTGCGACGGATCAAGGACATATTTTTCCGGCGCAGCATAGGCCGGAGCAGCAGCAAGGGTCGCCAGGACAGCGAGGGAAAGCAATTTCATCGGGTCACTCCTGATAAGGCCACCGTGGCCAGGGTTACGGACGCAAGGTAACCCAAGATAATTCCTTCCCCAATCGCACAGAACTGAACAAGTCGTGTTCGCTATTGAACAGCCTTGATGCCCCGGCCCGCGTTTCGCACTTGCGCGGTCCCCCTTCATTGCCTAAAGGGGCGCATCCCGCCGTTCATCCCCTGAACTGGCGCACTCTCTCGTGGGCAGACAACGGCGGGTCAACCGTCTGCCCTATGAAATGCGCCCGAAACAAAGGAATACTGCATGCCGCTGTATGAGCATGTCTTTATTGCGCGTCAGGATTTGTCCAACGCGCAGGCCGAAGCCCTGATCGAACATTTCTCGACCGTGCTTGCCGACAATGGCGGCAAGGTGGTCGAGCATGAGTATTGGGGCGTCAAGACGATGGCCTACAAGATCAACAAGAACCGCAAGGGCCATTATGCCTTTGTCAAGTCGGATGCGCCTGCCGCTGCCGTGCTGGAAATGGAACGCCTGATGCGCCTGCATGAAGATGTCATGCGCGTGCTGACGATCAAGGTTGACGCGCACACGGATGGCCCCTCGGTCCAGATGCAAAAGCGTGATGACCGTGAACGCGGCGACCGTGACGGTGGTGATCGTGGCGGCTTTGGCGGTGGCGAACGCCGCGAACGCAGCTTTGGTGACCGGCCAGAGCGCAGCGAACGCCCGTCGTTCGGCGACCGTCGTTGATCCATCGCTTGAAGAAAGGCACATAAACAATGGCTACGAAACCGTTTTTCCGCCGCCGCAAGGTTTGCCCCTTCTCGGGCGACAATGCACCGGCAATCGACTACAAGGATACACGTCTGCTGCAGCGCTATATCTCTGAGCGTGGCAAGATCGTTCCGTCCCGTATCACCGCTGTCTCGGCGAAAAAGCAGCGCGAACTGGCCCAGGCCATCAAGCGCGCCCGCTTCCTCGCCCTGCTGCCCTATGCCGTGAAGTGAGGATCAGCCCATGCAAGTAATCCTTCTTCAGCGCGTGGCCAAGCTGGGCCAGATGGGCGAGGTCGTGAACGTCAAGGACGGTTACGCCCGCAACTTCCTGCTGCCACAGGGCAAGGCCCTGCGCGCCAACGAGAGCAACATCAAATCCTTCGAGGCCAGAAAGGCCCAGCTGGAAGTGACGAACCTCGAGACCAAGAAAGAGGCCGAAGCCGCCGGCGCCAAGCTGGATGGTCAGACCTTCATCGTGATCCGCTCGGCCTCTGACGCCGGCGCGCTTTACGGGTCGGTCACCACGCGTGACGCGGCCGAGGCGGCCACGGACGCAGGTTTCACCGTGAACCGCGCCCAGATCGTGCTTGATCGCCCGATCAAGGAACTGGGCATTCACACGGTTTCCGCCGTGCTGCACCCCGAGGTGATCGTCAAGGTGAAACTGAACGTGGCCCGTTCGGTTGAAGAGGCCGAACTGCAGGCTTCGGGCAAATCCATCCAGGAACTCGCAGCCGAGGCTGAGGCCGAAGCGGAATTCGAAATCGCCAACCTGTTTGATGAAATGGGTGCGGCGCAGGATGGCGAAGACCTGACACGCGACTGATTGCGTCACCGGCAAGTCACAGAACCGCGCAGGGGCAACCTTGCGCGGTTTTTCTTTGGCTGCACCCGGCTTTGGCACAGAACACGCGGCGCCCGCGCTTCGCTTTCGGGCGGCAAGGCGGGGGCCTGACCAGCCCGACGGCCATGCCGCGCAGCCGCAAGCGGTTTTCACACGGCCTTGAAGTCCCCGCCCGACCTGGCCCCGAAATCGCACAAATCTTGACAAACCGGCCCGTTTGCAGGTTTTCTGGTGGGGTATTTGTGGAAAGGAATTTCAAAAATGGCTGCGGCGCATGCATCCTGGATGTCATTGAAGACGAAGAACTGGAAAATCGAAGGCGGTGGCGGGGTCAATCTTGGCGCGGTGCTGAAGGGTGCGGCACGCCTTTGGCGGTTCACCAATCAGGATCTGGCAAAGTCCTATCCGTTTCTTTACGTCGAAGGTGGCGCTGGTGGGGCGGTTGGCATGTCTTTCACCGGTCTTCTTGGTGCAATTGCGTCGCTGACCAGCAAGGGCGGTGACGCCTATGGTGGCAACCCCGTCAGTATCCAGGGGTTGGACCAGATCGAGATCAAATCCGCCTTTTCATTCATGGATGTCATGGGTTCCACGGGGGGCACCTTTTCTGCCGGCGTTGCGGCCATCGCCTCGGTCGAGGCAAAGCTGTTTGGCGTCTCGAAGGGCGGCAGCACCCTTTTCGTCATCAACATGCCCGCGGTCGAGGCCAAGGTTGGGGTCGAGGTCAATGTGATGTCGCTGACGGGTGGCACATTCCTGGCTGCGCACAAGGATTTCTGGGATGCAAACAGTGCGGCGTATGAACAGCAGCGGATGCATCGGATCATGACAACACCACCCAGCCAGAACTGGCCCACGGGCGACAAGTTCTGATCCGATCGGAAAGACCCCCGCCCCGCAGGTAAGAATGGTCTGACACCGAACGCCGTTCGCGATACAGGCGCGCGATGTCGGCGCGGCGCCAGAAACAAAAGACCGCGCCGCAGCGCCATATGCGGCTTTTTGCCTGCGTTCCGGCTGCCGCTAATCGAGGCTTGCCAAACACCGATGCACCGCTAACCTTTGGGTACGTTGCAACGCGCGATTTTGCGCCGAATCTCGGCAACGCCAGGTTGTATTTTCAGCCTCACTCACCGCACAGCACGCAAACCTATCGCGGCGTCATCACTTCAATCTTTGTTTGATGGGGCATTGCCCCAATGGAGGACTTATGGGGAACGGTCTGCAACCACTCAACCGGCCTTTTGACAAGCCGAATGCCGATGGCATGGCACGCGGGAATTTTCTGGGGCTTTTGCTCAACCTTGCCACCAGCACGTGGAAATTCTCGCAGCAAAGCCAGGCAAAACAAGGGACCCGGCGGGCGCTGAACGATGCAGTCTACGCACTTGGACAGCGGCCTGAAGGGTATTACGTGATTGTCCAGATGGCCGGGCGCGATATCAGCGCCGGGGCCTTGCGCGGCATGATCCAGTTTACCAGTGCGACGGCCAGCGCGCCGATGCCGGTGTCGGGGTTTCACATTCCGGCATCGGTCTGGCCCGCAGGGACGCGGGTCTTCCATCAGGTGATCCATAACGTGCAGGGGGCCTGCCCGATCACGCTGCCTGCTGATGCGATGAACCTTGACCAGGCGAAACAGCTGCTTGCCCGGCTTTGACGGCATGATGCACCCATGAAAAAACCGCGCAAGGTTGCCCTTGCGCGGTCTTTGCTTCACGCGCGGTCTGCGCAGCAGATTACAGTTCGTCCAGCTTTTCGACGGCCTTCTGCAGCGCCTCTTTCGACACGTCCTTGTCCTTCACCGTGGCACCCGCCACGATGAAATCGACAACCTTGTCTTCGAACAAGGGCGCGCGCAGTTGCTGCTGCATTTGTGGGTTCTTCTGCACGAATTCAAAGAACTGGCGTTCCTGACCCGGATACTGCCGTGCGGCCGCCAGCACGGCCTGCGTCATTTCCGCGTCCGTCACCTGCACATCTGCCTTGCGGCCGATCTCGGCCAGCACAAGGCCAAGGCGCACGCGGCGCACAGCCAGCGCCTTGTGCTCGTCCGTCGTTTCGATCTCGCCGTGGTTATGGCCGTGATCGTCGGGGTGCTCTTCGTGATACAGCTGATGCGCAATCTGGCTGGCTTCGGCATCCACCAGACGCTGCGGCAGATCGAAGGTCACCATCTTGTCCAGCTGATCCAGCAAGGACCGCTTCAGCACCGCGCGGCTGGCACCTTTGTATTCGGCTTCCAGCCGTTCCGCGATCTGGCCCTTCAGCGCCGCAAGGTCCGCCGCGCCGTATTTCGTGGCCAACTCGTCATTCACTTCTGCAGGCTTTGGCTCCTTGACCGCCTTGACCGTGCAGTCAAACACCGCCGCCTTGCCCGCCAGATGTGCCGCACCATAGCCTTCCGGGAAGGACACGTTCACGGCTACCGCATCACCGGCCTTGGCCCCCACCAGCTGTGCCTCAAACCCCGGAATGAAGGAATTCGACCCCAGCACCAGCGGATAATCCTCACCCGCGCCGCCATCAAACGCCACACCGTCGATAGAGCCTTTGAAGTCGATCACCACCTGATCGCCGTCCTTGGCCTTGGCACCTTTCTTGCGGTCTTCAAAGGACTGCGCCGTTGCGGCGAGATTTGCCAGCGCCTCATCCACCGATTTGTCATCTGCCTTGACCACAAGGCGCTCCAGCTTGATCTTGCTTGCATCCACATCCGGGATCGGCGGCAGCGCCTCGTAAGACATTTCCACGACCACATCCTGCCCTTCCGACCAGGATTCGCCGTTCACCATCTTGACCTCTGGCTGCAGCGCCGGGCGATCGCCTGACTTGTCAAAGTGATCCTTCATCGCCCCGTCGATGGCCTCTTGCATCGCATCGCCGATCATGCGCTGGCCGAATTGCTTGCGCAGCATCGGCAGCGGCACCTTGCCCTTGCGGAACCCTTTCAGCTCGATCTCTGGCTGCGCCTCCAGCAGCTTTTCCGTCACCTTGGCTTCCAGTTCTGCCGTCGTGACGGTGATCTGATAGGCGCGCTTCAGGCCTTCGTTCAGGGTCTCGGTGACCTGCATGGTCTTGTGTCCTTCCTTCGGAGTGTCATGTCAGCGCCGCAAACAGCGCAAATGCGATAGCGCGCGCAGACGGGCTGCGCACGGGTCGCGCGCCTTCTAGCAAGAAGTTTCCGACTGCGTAAGGGGATATTTGGCAGCGCGGACCTGCCCATCGCATCGCTGTTTCCTTCCCCCCGATAATACCGCGTCTTTGACACAATTGGCCCGGATTGTTGCCACATCCGCCCCCTAGCCCTGTCGAAACGTTCACAACAGGTTTCCCGATGCCCGCCCATCATTTCCCTGCTACCGCGCCTTTCTGCCAGTCAGGCTTCACGGCCGGAACGCTGCTGCTGACCCCCACAGGCCCGGCGTTTGTCGAGGATCTGTGCCCCGGCGATCTGCTGATGACCCGTGATCAAGGGCCGCAACCACTGCGCGGGCTTGCACGCGGGGTGTGCGACAGCCGCGCGATCACCATTGCGCCCGAGGCCATGGCGCCAGGACTGCCCTGGCGGCCCCTGCGCCTGTCGCGCAGCCAAAGGGTGCTGATGGCGGGCTGGAAGGCCGGCCTGCTTTACGGGGTCGATGAAACACTGGTCCCTGTCGGCGATCTGGTCAGTGATGGCACCATCCTTGCGCGACCAGTGATCGGTTCGATTGTCACCTATCAGCCCCTGTTTGATCGCCCGCAGGTGATCTGGGCCGAGGGGATCGAGGTCGAAGTGGCGGCCATGGCGCATTTGCACACGCCGCTGCACCTTGCCACAAGGACCCCTGCATCTGCGCAGGTGACCTCAGGCTGAAGATGGCAATGGATGGTGCGGGTGGAGGGACTTGAACCCCCACGCCTTGCGGCGCCAGAACCTAAATCTGGTGCGTCTGCCAATTTCGCCACACCCGCATTCCTGCCCCTTTACCAAGGGCCTTTTGCCCATGCCAGAGTGACAGCCCAGAAAAACGCTCGCCCTTAACGCATTCTTGCCATATTGTGGGGAAAAAAGCTGAGGCAGCATATAACAAGGCGAGGATCCCCAAATGACAGCACAGCTGCAGGGGCAAGCGGCAGACGATGTCTGCCCGGCACAGGTAACAACCAAGGGCATGGCCCAGGGCACACAGGTTCTGACAGCGGAAGGGCTGCTGCCAGTTGAATTTCTGGCACCCGGCGACCGCATCATCACACGTGATGGCCTGCGGGTTCTTGTGGATGTGTCGATGCATGTGATGGTGGGCGACGTGGTGCGCATCAGTGCCAGCAGCCAGGGCCATGCACGGCCAGAGGAAGATGTGGTGCTGGGCTGCGATCAGGCGCTGTTGATCCGCGATTGGCGCGCGAAGGCGCTGTATGGCGCAGCGCAGGCGGTGGTGCCCGTGGAGCGCATGATCGACGGTGAACTCGTGCGGCGCGAGCGGGCGTCTGGCCTGCGGATGTATCGCCTGGAATTTGCAAGCGCAGCCGTTGTCTATGCCGGCGGGTTGGAACTGGCCTGCAATGCCGTTCCGGTGGCTGCCTGAACAGACCACGAATTTTCGTCGAAAATTCGTGACGCGACCCTTTGGCAAGAACGATTTTTCGACGAAAAATCGCGCCTTGCTAGAAATGCATGCGAATGGGTCCGGGGTGGCACACCACGATCAGTTGATCGCCGGTTTCCAGCAGATGAAACCCACGGCGCTGTACTTCCTCCACAAACCTGTCGCGGCCGATCTCATCTTCCACCCAACGGCGGTTCCTGCGGATGACACCACCACTTGCCACGGCTTTCGCGGCAAAGATCTGACCGATCCACAGGTCTGGGGCATGGTGTCTGGGGCTTGTGTCCATGGTCGAAGGCTATCTCGAACAGGGTTAACAACGCGTTACAGCCCAAGCGTCCGAAACACCTTGGGCAGTTCTTCCGGCAAATCCTCGGCAATCAGCCCAGGCCCGAAAGACCGCGCGCATTCTACATGCAGCCATGCGCCTGTGCAGGCGGCATCAAAGGGAGTGAACCCACGCGCAAGCAACCCAGTGATGAACCCCGCCAACACATCCCCTGACCCTGCGGTGGCCAGCCATGGTGCGGCGCGTTCATAATGCGCGGCGTTGATGGCGCACCGGCCTGACGGGTCGGCAATCACCGTATCCGGCCCTTTGAAGAGCACGATGCAGCCTGCGCGCTTTGCGGCCTCTCGCACAGCATCGACCTTGGAATAGGCGGGGCCTTTGGTGGCGGGGGCGGCAAGTTTTTCGGCGATATCGGGAAACAACCGCGCGAATTCACCGGCATGCGGGGTCAGGATGCAACCGGGATGCAGGGCTGCGAACAGGTCGGGGTGGTGTGACAGTATCGTCAGCGCATCGGCATCCAGCACCAGCTGGCGTCCCCCCACCCCTCTCCCCTCCCCACCTGGGGGGAGGGGAAGCGCCAGATGGTCTTGCGGTGCACCCAGCCCCGCGCGCCCCCCCTCCCCCTCGTGGGGAGGGGATGGGGGTGGGGGCACGCCCAAGGCCACGCCAACCAACCCCACCTCCCGCGCGCCCGTGCCCATCCCCGGCCCCAGACACAAAACAGTGATCCGCTTGTCCTCCAGCACCGCAGCCAAAGCCCCCGCATCCCCCACCACCCGCAGCATCACCGCATCAAGCCGCGCCGCATGCTCCGCAACCGCGCCCTCCGCACAAGCAACCGTCACCACCCCCGCCCCGATCCTGAGCGCACCACGTGCGGCTAGCCGTGCAGCGCCACCGTGGCCGGGAGGGCCGGAAAGAATTAAAGCGTGGCCGTGGGTGTATTTGTGGGAGGCAAAGTGTTTTCTGAGTGGCCAGCCTGCAACTGGGAAGCCAGGCTCAATCGGTCCTTTTTGTCCAACCCACCAAACTGGAGATGGCAGTACTGGATCACCCCTTAGTTTCGCAGTTGCGTGTTTCACGCGCCAACTACCAGATTCGTCCGAATGGACTTCATTTAACCCGATGTCGACGATGCGAAGACTTTGCGCCATGAAACCAACGCCGTTTAGCAGAAGATGACCAGTCTTGGCGCGGTGAAACGTGACCAAAAGTTGAACACTGCGCCCCCAGATTTGTTCGTCGCCTTCGTTCTCGACCAGTTCGCGTCCGCTATCGAGACAACACCCGCTGACGCCATCAATACTGACCGATTTGCCAAGATTTCGCTCAAAGGCTTCATACACGAAAGCCAAAAGATCCCTATCTGCTGGGCGCGTAAGCCCAGAGCCAAATAGGGCATCGATGAAGATAACTTCCTCACCACCAAAACAAAGATTCGTGTCGCTGTCCCAACCATGACGCATGAGCAGATCGTGGTGACTATCCACCTCCCCCATCCCCAACCAACGCTCATAATTCACCCGCGCATCCCGCGGCATCCCCTCCGGCGAACCATACAGGAACACCTCTACCCCCCAGCCCCACTCCCGCAAGAGCCGCGCCACCACGAACCCGTCACCGCCGTTGTTCCCCGGCCCGCACAGCACCACAGCCCGGTGCGAGGTGGCCTTCAGCTCCGGCCATTCGGCGAACACCGCCTCCACCACCCCGCGCCCTGCGCGTTCCATCAGCTCCAGCCCCGTCACTGCACCCGATGCAATCGCCGCCGCCTCAATCGCCCGCATCTGTGCCGCTGTCAGAAGTTCCATCCCGTCCCGTTTCCAAACTGCCTAATCCCACAGCTTCTTGCCCATTTTTTCATCACAACGCGCAAAAACCCCGCAGGCCCTCAAGCCCCCTTCCCTGCCCCGATTGTTCCCCCCATAACTTCATGATCAGTCGAAATCGGTAACCGGGGGAGTCGGCCCATGAAGAAGATCGAGGCAATCATCAAGCCGTTCAAGCTGGATGAGGTCAAGGAAGCCTTGCAAGAGGCGGGCATTCAGGGCCTGTCGGTGACCGAGGTCAAGGGCTTTGGTCGCCAGAAGGGCCATACCGAACTGTATCGCGGCGCAGAATACGTTGTCGATTTCCTGCCCAAGGTGAAGATCGAGGTCGTGCTGTCGGATGACATGGTCGATACGGCCATCGCCGCCATCGTCGGCGCCGCCCGCACCGACAAGATCGGCGACGGCAAGATTTTCGTGTCGACCGTTGAACAAGCCATTCGCATCCGCACCGGTGAAACCGGCGACGATGCCGTCTGAAACACCCATCACTCTAACGCAAAGGACAGCATGATGAGCGCAGTCAAGAATGCTCTGAAACTGATGAAGGACGAGGAAGTCGAATATGTCGACATCCGCTTTACCGACCCGAAGGGCAAGCTGCAGCACGTCACGCTGATTGCCGATCTGGTTGACGAAGACTTTTTCGAGGAAGGCTTCATGTTCGATGGGTCCTCCATCGCCGGCTGGAAGAGCATCGATCAGTCTGACATGAAGCTGATCCCGGATGCAGGATCGGTCTATATCGACCCGTTCTATGCCGAAAAAACCATGTGCGTGCATTGCAATGTGGTGGAGCCCGACACGGGCGAGGCTTACAGCCGCTGCCCGCGCCAGACGGCGCTGAAGGCGGAAGCCTACATGAAATCATCGGGCGTGGGCGATGCGGCCTATTTCGGGCCGGAAGCGGAATTCTTCCTGTTCGACGACGTGCGCTATTCGATCACGCCGCGCAAAGTGGCCTATGAGATTGATGCCGAGGCCGCCGCCTGGAACACCGACACGGTCACCGAGGGCGGCAACTACGGCCACCGCGCAGGCCACAAGGGCGGCTATTTCCCGGTCAACCCGGTGGATGAGGCGCAGGATATCCGCGGCGAGATGCTGTCGACGATGAAGCGCATGGGCATCCGCGTGGACAAGCACCACCACGAAGTGGCGACCTGCCAGCACGAACTTGGGATGATCTTCGGTGGTCTGGTTGAACAGGCCGACAACATCCAGAAGTACAAGTACGTGATCCACAACGTGGCGCACGCCTATGGCAAGACGGTCACGTTCATGCCAAAGCCGATGAAGGGTGACAATGGCAGCGGCATGCACGTGAACATGTCGATCTGGAAGGGTGGCAAGCCCTTGTTCGCAGGCGATAAATACGCCGACCTTTCGCAGGAAGCGCTGTATTTCATCGGCGGCATCCTGAAGCACGCCAAGGCGCTGAATGCGCTGACGAACCCCGGCACCAACAGCTACAAGCGCCTGATCCCGGGCTTTGAAGCGCCGGTTCTGCGCGCCTATTCGGCGCGGAACCGGTCAGGCTGCGTGCGTATTCCGTGGACGGAATCGCCGAAAGCCAAGCGGGTTGAGGCACGCTTCCCGGATCCGTCGGCCAACCCCTATCTGGCCTTTGCGGCGCTGCTGATGGCGGGCCTTGACGGGATCAAGAACAAGATCGATCCGGGCCCTGCATCGGACAAGGACCTGTATGATCTGCCGCCGGAAGAACTGGCCGCCATCCCGACGGTGTGTGGTTCACTGCGTGAGGCGCTGCAAGAGTTGGAAGCGGATCACGACTTCCTTCTGGCGGGCGACGTGTTCACCAAGGACCAGCTGGAAGGCTACATGGCGCTGAAGTGGGAAGAGGTCTACGCCTACGAACACACGCCGCATCCGATTGAATATCAGATGTATTAC
>JALOSO010000250.1 GCA_025458385.1 Paracoccaceae bacterium
CGGGCAAATTCCGCGATGGACGTGACAAAAGAGGCGGAAGCGCTGGATCGCAAGGCCGAAACGCTGTTGCGTGACCTGTATAAGGATCTGACAGCCTGGCAGAAATGCCAGGTTGCACGGCACCCCGACCGCCCCCATTCGCGCGATTATATCGAAGCGCTGTTTACGGAATTCACCCCCCTCGCCGGGGATCGCAACTTTGCCGAAGACCACGCGGTGATGGGCGGGCTTGCGCGGTTCAACGATGCGCCGGTGATGGTGATCGCGCATGAAAAGGGCAATGACACCAAATCCCGCATCGAACGCAATTTCGGCATGGCGCGCCCCGAAGGGTACCGCAAGGCCATCCGGCTGATGGCGATGGCCGACCGGTTCAACCTGCCGGTGATCACGCTGGTGGATACGCCCGGCGCCTATCCCGGCAAGGGGGCCGAAGAGCGGGGGCAGGCCGAGGCGATTGCGTCCTCGACCGCGAAATGCCTTGAAATCGGCGTGCCGCTGATCAGCGTGATCGTGGGCGAAGGCGGGTCTGGCGGGGCGGTGGCCTTTGCCACGGCCAACCGCGTGGCGATGCTGGAGCATTCGGTCTATTCGGTCATCAGCCCCGAAGGCTGCGCGTCGATCCTTTGGAAAGACGCCGAGAAAATGCGCGAGGCTGCAGCGGCGCTGCGTCTGACGGCGCAGGATCTGCAAAAGCTGGGTGTGATCGACCGGATCATCAAGGAACCGATGGGCGGGGCGCAACGGGCGCGGCGCGACACGATTGATGCCGTGGGCAAGGCGATTGAAACCATGCTCAAGGAACTGTCAGGCAAAAAGCCCGACTGGCTGGTGCGCGACCGCCGGACCAAGTTTCTGGAGATGGGGTCAAAGGGCCTTGCTGCATGAACCCATGGTGGCTTTTGCTGATTGCCGGGCTGATGGAAACCGGCTGGGCTATCGGCCTGAAATACACCGAAGGCTTCACGCGGCCTGTCCCGTCGATCCTGACAGTCGCGGGGGCCCTGCTGTCGTTTTACCTGCTTAGCGTCGCGATGAAGGATATCCCCGTCGGCACCGCTTATGCCGTTTGGGTGGGCATCGGCGCGACGGGCACGGCGATTGCCGCAGTGTTCCTGTTTGGCGATGTGGTCACGCCGATGCGCGTCGCCGGCATCGGCCTGATCGTGGCCGGGATCATCGCGCTGAAATTCGCGTGAAGGGCGCCTCGCGTTTCTGCGCCGCGCCTTTGCCTGCCCGCCATTTCATCGCCCCCGGCCCTTTTTGCATTTTGGCTTGAAAACAGGCCTTCCGGATGACGCCTGTCTGGGCACCGGATCTGCCAGCCGCGCCGCTGACATGGATGGGATGGCCGGCCTGACCACGCTGATGGCGCAGACCTTTCCCGCAGCCCCAGCTTTTCAGCCGAAATCACGGTCCGCACCGCGCTGCGCAATGCGTCGTCGGGGAATGCCGGAAACGAAGGTTTCGCCACCGCGATACCGGACCGTCTGGGAAATCTGATTGCCAGTCTGGCCGTTCTGCCCGGCCCAAATGCCTGGGCGGATGACGTGCTGCCGGTGACCTTTCCGGCAGCGGACACTTGCAGGCGGCGCCTTTGGGAAATCGGGGTCGATCAGCCTTTTGGTGCGATCGTCGATGATTTTGCCCCTCAGGTCTGCTTTGACACGGGGACGCTGATCGACGCCGATCAAGGCCCTGTCGCGGGTAAAGATCTGCACCCTGGCTTGCGGATCATGATGCGCAGCCGCTGCGCTGGATCATCCGGCAGGCCGTCGCCGTGCAGGTGCGGCTTGGCCGCCCCCTGATAGGCTAGCCCTGACGCCGTGCCCGGCAGCAGAGCCCTGGCGCCGGGCTGTCACCCCGGGGCGACAGCATGTCAGCCATGTTTGCGATGGTTTCGCACCGCGTCGCCATCAGCTGCTTAGGTGTCGCCGGGCGTCGGATCGCCCCATTTGAAAAAGCGCGTCATCGCAAGGCCCATCGAATCCAGCGGCAGATGGCAGATCGCGCGCGGCGGGTGGGCGGCATCTGCATCAAGCTCGGCCGTCACATAGTCGGCTTCGCTGTCGGTCAGCCAGGCCGTCAGCCGCCCCAGCCCCGGCGCGCCTTCAAAATCCAGCCGCTCGGTCAGGCGCGTGCCCTGTGGCAAGGGGTCAAACTGCTGATGCACCACAAGGCTGACTGTCGTGCCATCCCCTGCCGCCGCTGTGGCCAGAACGGACCGGGTCGTTGCATCGCTGGCAAGCATGCGCAGCGTCGTCACCGATGTGCAGTCGCGCAGCGCGCCCGTTTGCGGATCGGCCATCCGCCGTGTGACCCGTTCCTCGAATGATCCATCCCAGCCGACCGGGCCATGGACCGACGTCACGCGCGTCTTGTCGGGGTCAAGGGCGAACAGGACCATCGCGCGCGACAGATCGACCGGCAGGTCGAAAACCCGCTGCCTTTTGCCCTTTGTGGGCAGGGCCATGTTGATCAGCCACAACATCCACCCGCCCAGCATGGGCGCGCCCAGCAACCAGACAAACGGCCCGATCATGATGGCAAGCGCCATAATCGCACCGGCATCCGTGCCTGTTGCCATCTGATGGGCCGCAGCAGGCAGGGCGATGGCCAGCAGGACCAGCGTCCCCAGCCCATAGGCGAAGGGCCCGCCGGCATCGGTTGGCCAGATCACGATCATCGCCAGATGGGCCATCGCCAGCACGCTGAACAGCCCCACCCCAAACACCAGGTGCAGGGCCGTCACCCCCCCCGGGATCAGCCACAGGCCCAGCCCGATGCCCGCTGCAACCAGCAAAAGGCACAGCCCGATCAACCGGCGCAGCCGATAGACGCGGTAGCCAAGTAGCGAACCGCCCATCAGCCGCGAAACCCGGCTTCGGCCATCAACTGATCGGACTGGCTTTCCACCGTGGCCTCAAGCTGCGCCATGAAATCGGCAACCGGCAGGCCAGGAGCGATGCCCGGCAGGAACGAGACAACGGCCACCCCCGGCTTGCGCAGGATACCGCGCTTTGGCCAGAACACGCCGACATTGGTGGCCACCGGCACGCAGGTCTGGCCCAGTTGTTCATACAGCAACCCCGTGCCCACCTTGTAGGGTGCCTTGACCCCCGGCGCCACGCGTGTGCCTTGCGAATAGATGATCAACTGGCCCGGATGCGCGGCCCCTGCCGCCACATCTGCCTTCATCTTGGCAATCGCCTGCCCGCGCTTGCCACGGTTGACAAAGACGCAGCCCAGACGCCAGGCGTATTGGCCCAGGAACGGCGCATAGATCAGCTCTCGTTTCATGATGAACTTGCCGCGCGGCACGGCTGCAAAGATCATCATGATGTCAAGAAAGCTTTGATGCTTGGCGGCCACCAGCACTTCATCCACCGGCGGTGTTCCCCGCACCTCGCAGCGCATGCCGCACAGGATGCGCAAGGTCAGGAAGACCCAGCGGCAATAGGTCTTGCAAGCGGAATAGGCGCCATCGCGGCTGAACAGCGCCCAGGGCGCCCAGACAACCGCGATCACCGCCATGGCCAGATACATCTGGATGATGAAGATCAGCGACAGCGGTCCTTGCAGATAACGCCTCATTGCATGCTCCTCAATCGCCGCATGGCTGCCATTCGGGTTGCCAGAAACGCAATCACCGCCCCCGCTGGCGGCAGCACAAAGGGCCATAGCCAGCCAAGGCCCTGAAAACCAAGGCCGGTCAGGAATGCCCCTGCCGTATCGGCTGCGGGCAGCAGCATCACCCCGACAAGGCCCGCCAGCGCCCCGACCCCCGCCCCGACGAAAGCCCGCAGGGTAAAACGCCGCACAAAGGCGCGCGCGATGTAGCTGTCCTTTGCCCCCACCAGCCGCAACACCCGGATCACCTGCGCATTTGCCGCAAGCGCCGCATTGGCCGCCAGCGCAATCATCGCCGCCATCGCGGTTCCGATCAACACCACCGACAAAAGCCCCAGCAAGCGCAACCGCTCGGCCGCTGTGGCCAGCGGACGCCGCCAGCGCGTGTGATCATCAAGCATGGCACCCGGTGCCTCGGCGGCAAGGCGCAGGCGCAGCCCTTCGGCATCATAGCCCGTGCCATCTTCCACCACCTCGATCAGCCGGGGCAGGGGCAGCGCATCCAACGGCAGGTCGGCCCCGAACCAGGGGGCGAGCAAGGCGCGCTGGTCATCATCCGTCAGCGCGCGCGCACTGGCGATGCCCGTGGTCTGCGCCAGCACATCCAGCACGATCTGCGTCTGCACATCCAGCTGGTCTTGCGGGGCCGAAATCCGCACCGTTGCCGTATTGGTCAGCGCCGCCGCCCAGCGTTCGGCCAGCCGCCCCGCCGCCAGCGACAGCGCAATCGCAAACACCGCCAGAAAGGCCATCGCCCCGGCCGTAAAGCTGGTCAGCGTCGCCGTATAGCCAGAAGGCGGAACCACGCGGTCAGCCTGCCGGTCACCGCGCAACAGGGCCAGACCCGCCATCTA
>JALOSO010000251.1 GCA_025458385.1 Paracoccaceae bacterium
CAGTTCACCTTGCTGACCGGCATCGGCGGCGGGGCTTGGGTCAATGCCGCAAAGGCTGCGGGCAAGGCGCTTGGCCTGCCGATCCGCGCCATCACCATCGGCCCACGTGCGGATTTTGAGGACCATGTCGGCGACTGGCACAAACTGCGCGAAATCGGCGATTCCGGTTGCCTGCTGATCCGCCCTGATCAGCATGTCGCCTGGCGCAGCGGCACCGCGTCGTCCACGGCCGAGGCCGATCTTTCCCGTGCGCTGCGCAGCATTCTGGGGCACTGAGATGAGCGAACAGGGGTTCTTCACCGAAGCCACATCGGCCGAGGTCGTCATCAGCCGCAATGCCAAGGCCAAGGATGCGCGGCTGGCCGAGGTGATGGCGATCCTGACCCGGCACCTTCACGCCGCGGTAAAGGAGATCGAGCCGACGGAAGCAGAATGGTTCGCGGCGATCCAGTTCCTGACCGCCACGGGCCACATGTGCACCGACTGGCGGCAAGAGTACATCCTGCTGTCCGACGTGTTGGGCGTCTCGATGCTGGTCGATGCGATCAACAACCGCAAGCCTTCGGGGGCATCGGAAAGCACCGTCCTTGGCCCGTTCCACGTCACTGACGCGCCGGAATTGCCGATGGGGGCGGACATCTGCCTTGACCAGAAGGGCGAGCCGATGCTGGTGCGCGGGGTGATCCGGTCCACCGACGGAACGCCGTTGGCGGGGGCCAAGATCGATGTCTGGCAGGCCAACGACGAAGGCTTTTACGATGTGCAGCAAAAGGGCATCCAGCCGGATTTCAACCTGCGCGGCGTGTTCCGCACCGGGCCGGATGGCAGCTATTGGTTCAAGGCTGTGAAGCCAAAGTTCTACCCGATCCCGGATGATGGGCCGGTGGGCAAGCTGCTGGCAGCCCTTGGCCGGCACCCCTATCGCCCGGCGCATCTGCATTACATCGTCGAAGCCCCGGCCCATGGGCGGCTTGTGACCCATATCTTCGACCCCGATGATCCCTATATCGGTTCTGACGCGGTTTTCGGGGTCAAGGAAAGCCTTCTGGCAAAGTTTGACCAGATCACCGATCCGGGCGAAATCGCACAGGCAGGTTTTGACAGGCCGTTCTTCCGGGTTGACCATGATTTTGTGCTGGCCCCCGCATGAAGCCCTGCATCATCTGCGTCGCCATTACCGGATCATTGCCTCGGAAGGCCGACAACCCCGCCGTGCCGATCACTGTGGCGGAACAGGTGGAATCGACGCATGCGGCCTTTGAGGCAGGGGCCACGATCGTGCACGCGCATGTGCGCAACGATGATGAGACGCCGTCATCTGACCCCGAAAAGTTTGCGCGCCTGAAGGAGGGTGTCGAAAAACATTGCCCCGGCATGATCATCCAGTTCTCGACCGGGGGCCGGTCCGGGGCGGGCAAGACGCGGGGCGGCATGCTGCCCCTGCGGCCTGACATGGCCAGCCTTTCGGTCGGGTCGAACAACTTTCCGACCCGCGTCTATGAAAACCCGCCGGATCTGGTGGATTGGCTGGCGTCCGAGATGAAGAGCCATGACATCAAGCCCGAGGTCGAATGTTTCGATCTGTCCCACATCCATCAGGCCGCCGCCATGCAACGGGACGGGCGGCTAAAGGCGCCGGCCTATGTGCAGTTCGTGATGGGGGTCAAGAACGCGATGCCGGCAGACCGTGACGTCTTTGATTACTACATCCGCACGGTCGCGCGCCTTTTGCCCGGGTCTGAATGGTGCGCGGCGGGCATTGGGGCGGCCCAGCTGACGCTGAACGAATGGGCGGTTGCCGCGGGCGGGCATGCGCGCACCGGTCTGGAAGACAATATCCGGCTGGACCGCAACACGCTGGCCCCGTCGAATGCCGCGTTGGTTGCGCGTGTCGCCGCACTTTGCGCCCGGCATGACCGCCCTGTTGCAACACCCGCTCAGGCGCGGGCGATCCTGGGCCTGGCCCCTGCTGGCTGATACCTAACCCTCGGGCGGCACAACCCAAAGGGCCTGTCGGGGCAGACGCAACAGCAAGCTGTCGCCGACGCCAAGACCAGCCGCTTCGTCATGGCGAAGCATCGCCTGCAGCTGGGTGCCCTGCACCTGCAGGGTCAGCCGCACGCCGGCCCCCAGATAGCTGCGCGCCGTGACCAGCGCTGTTACCGCGTTTTCGCCCGGGCCGGGCCGCAGACTTTCCGGGCGGATCGTCAGCAGGCCGGGGCCATCGGCAACCCCTTCGGGCAAGGCAAGCTGGCCAAGCGCGCAGTCAAACCGCCCGGCCACCGCGCGCCCCGGAACCAGATTTTGCCCCCCAAAGAACCGCACCACGGCCGCATCGGCAGGCCGGTCGTAAAACGCGGCAGGCGCGTCATGCTGGCGCAGGCGGCCATCCAGCATCAGGGCCACCCGGTCTGCCAGCATGACGGCTTCATCCTGATCATGCGTCACGAACAGCGTGGTGATCGCAAGCTGCTGTTGCAAAGACCGGATCAGGTCGCGCATGTCATGGCGCAGATGGGCATCAAGCTGTGACAGCGGTTCATCCAGCAACAGAACCTGCGGCGCGACCACCAGCGCGCGGGCCAGCGCCACCCTTTGCTGCTGGCCACCCGACAGGTCGGCGGGGCGCCGCGCGCCCACATCAGGCAGTTGCACAAGGGCCAGCATCTTGGCCACACGGCGGGCGATTTCTGGCTTTGGCACATGCCGCATCCGCAGCCCGAACCCCACATTCTCGGCCACGGTCTGGAACGGAAACAGCAGATGGTTCTGAAACACCATGACCGCGCCCCGTCTTTCAGGCGGCAGGCCAAGCACGGATCGCCCGCCGATCTGCACATCGCCCGCTGTCGGGGTATCAAGACCGGCAATCATCCGCATGACCGTTGTCTTGCCGCAGCCCGAAGGCCCCAGCAGGGCGGTCAGGCTGCCCGGCGCGACCGACAGTGTCAGCCTGTCCACCGCCAGACCCCCGGCCCCGGCGAATTGCCGTGTCAAGTCATGCAGGCTTAGCGCCGTCATGCCTGCCCTGCCATGGTGATCGCCCTGTTTCGCCCTGTCAGATGCCGTGCGGTCAGCAACAGGATGACAAGCCCTGGCAGAATGGTCAGCAGGGCAATGGCCCCGGTCAGATCATTGCGCCCGGCACTGGCGCTGCTGAACAGCAACAGGGGCAAGGTGATCACCCGCCCACCGCCAATCAGCAGGGTCAGCGCATATTGGCTGAACGATACCAGAAAGCAGAAAAGCCCCGCCACCATGACACCCGGCAGAATAGCAGGCAGTGTCACATGACGGAATACCTGCGCGCCCGTGGCCCCCAGACTGCGCGCCTGCTCTTCGTGGGCCGTCTCGTGGTTGGCAAAGATCCCGGCCATCACCAGAATGACGTAAGGCAGTGTCGGCACCAGATGCACCAGCATGACACCTGCCAGCGTGTTCGTCAGGCCCAGACGCGAAAACACGCCATGCAACCCCATCGCCACGGCCAGCCCCGGCACGATGATCGGCGCCAGGATCAGCACCTGAACCGCGCGTTTCCCCCGGAATTCGTGCAGGCCCAACACCCGGCCTGCAGGCACCCCGATGATCAGCGCGGCCAGTGTCACCGCAGCCGCGATCAGCGCCGTCAAACCCAGGCTTTCGATGACACCGGCGCGTTGCGAAAAGGCAATGGCCCAGGCATCGGTGGTCCAGACCTGTGGCAGCACATCGGGAAACCGCCATCCCCGTGCGAACGACCAGATCGCCAGCGGCAGCAAGGGCAGCAGCAGCCACAGGATCAGCACCCATCCGGCCAGTGTGCGCCTCATCGCCGGGCCATCCGCAACGACAGCCAGACCATCACGCCCGCCATCGCCGCAATCACCACGGCCAGCGCCATCGCAACCGGCCGCGCAGCCAGATCAACATCGGTAAAGCTGCGATAAGCCAGCACCGGCAGGGCCTGCGGATGGCTGCTGCCCAAAAGTGCGGGAATCTCATAGGCGCCGAAGGCAAAGGCAAAGACGATCACGGCTGCCCGTACGGCCGCCGGGGCAATCAGCGGCAACAGCACATGCCGGAACGCCTGCCAGCGGGTTGCACCAAGTGACCGCGCAACACCTTCGTGATCCGTGCCAAGCGCCTGCATCTGCGCCAGTACGATCAGCCCGATAAAGGGCACCTCTTTCCAGACATAATGCAGGATGATGCCGATGGCATGGGGATCAAACACCAGCGCCGGAAAGTCTGCCGGCCGTGCGATCAGGCCGGCGGCATGGCCCAATCGCGCCAGACTGCCTGATTGGCTGAACAGATAAAGGATGCCGATTGCGCCAACAACATGCGGCACCGTCAGGTTCATCTGGAACAGGAACCGGGCCACCCCGCTGCCGGAAAACCCGGCCCGCAACAAAAGCGCCGCCGCAATGCCAAGGGCGGTCGCAAGCACCGTCGATGTCAGGGCGATATGCAGGCTTAGCAG
>JALOSO010000035.1 GCA_025458385.1 Paracoccaceae bacterium
CGCCGTGCCGCGCGGGCACAAGATCGCGGTTGCGGACATCGCGTCTGGCGGGCTGGTGCTGCGTTATGGGCAGATCATCGGGCAGGCCTTGGCGGATATTGCGGCAGGCGCGCATGTGCACAGCCACAATCTGGGCATGGGGCCGCATTCCACCGATTACGCAATCGGTGCGGAATGCATGCCCCTGCCCACCCTGCCGCCACGCACATTCATGGGGTATCACCGCCCCGATGGCACGGTGGGCACGCGCAATTATCTGGGAATTCTGACGTCGGTGAACTGCTCTGGTTCGGTCGCGCGGTTTATCGCCGAGGCGGCAGAGCGTGACCCCATCCTGTCAGCCATGCCCAACATTGATGGTTTCGTGCCCATTGTGCACAACACCGGCTGCGGCATGTCGGGCGTGAACGAAGGCTATGACACACTGATGCGCACGCTGAAAGGCTATGCACGCAACGCCAATTTTGGCGGTATCCTGCTGGTGGGTCTGGGCTGCGAAGTGATGCAGGTGCCCGACCTTGTGGGCCAGGGCCGCCTGCGCCCGGATGGCAATTTCCGCTGGCGTGCAGCGCGCACCGGCGCCGGTATCAAAGCTGATCGTGGGGCTGCAATGCGGCGGGTCGGATGGCTATTCCGGCATCACAGCGAACCCGGCGCTTGGGGCGGCGTCTGACATGCTGGTGCAGATGGGTGGGACGACGATCCTGTCCGAAACGCCCGAAATTTATGGGGCGGAACACCTGCTCACACGTCGCGCGGTGGATCAAGCAACCGGAGAGAAGCTGCTGGAACGCATCAGGTGGTGGGAGGATTACACAGCGCGGAACGGCGGCGAGATGGACAACAACCCCTCACCGGGCAACAAGAAAGGCGGGCTGACGACGATCCTTGAAAAGTCGCTGGGGGCGGTGGCAAAGGGCGGCACGGCCCCCCTGGCGGGGGTCTACAAGTTTGCCGAACCGATCACGACGTCGGGTTTTGTCTATATGGACAGCCCCGGATACGACCCCTGCTCGGTCACTGGCCAGATCGCCTCGGGGGCGACGATGATCGTGTTCACCACAGGGCGCGGGTCGGTGTCGGGCTACAAACCCAGCCCCTGCATCAAGCTGGCCACCAATGACGAGATGTATCAGCGCATGACCGAGGATATGGATATCAACTGCGGTGATATCCTCACACGCGGTGTGAGCATTCAGGCGAAAGGCGCTGAAATATTTGATAAAATCGTGGCGGTATCTTCGGGTGATCAAAGCCTGTCAGAACAGCTCGGCTTTGGCGGGGCAGAGTTCGTGCCCTGGCAGATCGGCGCTGTGATGTAGGCCGGGGGCACGATTTTTCGTCGAAAAATCGTGGTCTGCCCCGGTTCAGCCGCGTGTAATCAAACACGCCGTCGCAACACGATTTTTCGTCGAAAAATCGTGGCCTTACCCGCCAATCTTCGCGCGGATGGCCGCCACCTGCCGCGCGACAAGCCCCGCATCCGCGGTGCTTTCCACGTTCAGACGCAGCAAGGGTTCGGTGTTCGACGCCCGAATATTGAACCGCCAGTCCACGTAACGGAACGACAGCCCATCCATCCGGTCGATCTGCGCCCCCCCGGCAAAGCTGGCCTCGACCCGCGCCACTGCCGCCGCCGCGTCATCCACGCGAAAGTTGATCTCGCCCGACGATGGGAATGCCGCCCGTCGCGCCGCCATCAGCGAGGACAGGCTTTGCCCCGTGCGCCCCATCAACTCTACAATCAGCAACCATGGGATCATACCACTGTCGCAGGCCATGAAATCGCGGAAGTAGTGATGCGCGCTCATCTCCCCGCCGTAAACCGCCCCCGTCTCGCGCAGCGCGGCCTTCAGGAACGCATGCCCGGTGCGCGCCTGCACCGCGCGCCCGCCCGCCGCAGCGATCGCAGCCTCGGTCGCCAGCACCACACGCGGGTCGTGCACGATTGTGGACCCCGGCTCCTTTGCCAGAAACACTTCGGCCAGCAGGCCCACGATGTATTCGCCCGGAATAAACGCGCCGGTTTCATCGAACAGGAAACAGCGGTCGAAATCACCATCCCATGCCACGCCCAGATCCGCCCCTGCCGCCGCCACCGCCTGCGCCGTTATGGGCTGGTTTTCCGGCAACAGCGGGTTCGGGATGCCGTTCGGGAATGTGCCATCTGGTTCATGGTGAAGCCGCGTGAACCGCAAAGGCGCGCCAAGCGCCTGCAAACGCTGCGCAATCGCATCAAACGTTGGCCCCGCCGTGCCATTTCCGGCATTCACCAGCACATGCAGCGGGCGCAAGGCCGCCAGATCGACAAAACCGATCACGCGGTCGACATAATCAGCGCGGCAATCCACCGGCTGCCGCTGGCCCTGCCCCGCCGCACCAAAATCATCCGCCGCAGCCATGGCCGCCATTTCGGCCAGCCCCGTATCCTGCCCGATCGGCGCTGACCCTGCGCGCACCATCTTCATGCCGTTGTAATCCATCGGGTTATGCGAGGCCGTCACCTCGATCCCGCCATCCGCGCCAAAGTGATCGGTCGCGAAATACACCTCTTCGGTGCCGCACAGACCCAGATCAAGCACCATGCAGCCCTCGGCCATCAGCCCCGCCGCGACGGCGTTGGCCAGCGCCGCCGATGACGCCCGGCAATCGCGTCCCAGCACCACGCGGCGCGCCGCCAGCACCCGCGCAAAGGCCCGGCCGATGCGAAAGGCAATCCTCTCGTCAAGGTCGACGCCAAGGCGGCCGCGCACGTCATAGGCTTTGAAACAGGTCAGGGTCATGCCCGCCCCCTAGCCGTTTCCGGCGACTGCGTCAAACCTTGCGCTGCCCCGCGCGAGGGGGTTACGGTGACGGCGAAGCAGGAACAGACCGGATGACCGCCGCCCCACAATTGCTGACCACGCTGCGCGCGGGCTATGGCCCGGCTGCATTCCGCGCCGATGCCGTGGCGGGCCTGACCGTCGCCATCGTCGCCTTGCCCCTGTCCATGGCAATTGCCATTGCCAGCGGGGCCACCCCGGCCCAAGGGCTGATCACGGCGATCATCGGCGGCTTTGTCATCTCGGCGCTAGGCGGGTCGCGCTATCAGATCGGCGGGCCTGCGGGGGCCTTTATCGTGCTGGTCAGCGCTACGGTCGCCGCACACGGCATGGACGGGCTGATATTGGCCACCCTACTGTCAGGCGTCATGTTGGCGGCCCTTGGCGCGTTGCGCCTTGGCGGGCTGATCCGGCATATTCCGCATGCCGTGACAGTGGGCTTTACCACAGGCATCGGCCTCATCATTCTGGCGAGCGAAATCTCACCCCTGCTGGGCCTGACCATTGCCCATGAACCGGGGCCCCTGCCCGAGAAAATCCCCGCCCTCTGGGCGGCCCTTGGCACGGCAAGCTGGCCCACCATCGCCCTGTCCGCCGCCACCGTCGCCACGATCCTGATCCTGCGCCGCCTTGTGCCGCGCTGGCCTGTGCTGCTGATGGCCGTGGTGGGTGCCACGCTGATCGCAACGCTGATGGGGATTGATACCGAAACCATCGGCAGCCGGTTCGGGGCCATTCCCGACAGCCTGCCATGGCCCGCCCTGCCCGCCTTTTCCATGGACAAGGTGATGCAGGTGCTGCCCGCCGCCATCTCTTTCACCCTGCTGGGGGCGATTGAATCCCTGCTGTCAGCCGTCGTGGCCGACCGTATGGCAGGCACGCAGCATCAGCCGAATACCGAGCTTTTGGCCCAAGGACTTGCCAATATCGCCTCGGCGCTGTTCGGCGGGTTCTGTGTGACCGGCACCATCGCCCGCACCGCCACCAATGTACGCGCGGGCGCGCACGGCCCCGTGGCAGGCATGCTGCATGCGGCGTTCCTGCTGGGCTTCATGCTGCTGGCCGCCCCCCTTGCAGCCTTTATCCCCTTGGGCGTGCTGGCAGCCGTGCTTGTCGTCGTCGCATGGAACATGATCGAACGCGTTGAAATCATGCATTTTCTGCGCACCGACCGCGCCGCCCTTGCCGTGGTTGCCGTGACCCTTGCCCTCACCCTGCTGCGTGATCTGACCGAGGCTATCGCCGCCGGGGTTGCCCTGTCATTCATCCTTGCCGCAATACGGCGCCGGGGTTCATGATGCCCAAGGGGTCAAGTGCCACCTTGATCGCCCGCATCGCCGCCAGCTTGGCCGGGTCCGCGTAACGCTCCAGATCGCCCACCTTCAGGCGGCCCACGCCATGTTCGGCGGCCACCGACCCGCCAAGCGAGGCCACCAGATCATGCACGCAGGTCTTGACCGCATCCCGCTGGTTCTCATGGTCCGCCCGGCTGCGCCCCGGCATGGGAAAGACGTTGAAATGCAGGTTGCCATCGCCCAGATGGCCAAAGCAGTTGATCCGCCAGTCGCCAAGGCTTGCCAATGCCACCATCGCCTGTGGAATGAACCCCGCGATTTCTGACAAAGGCAGGCTGATGTCATGGCTGCTGACCGCACCGACCTTGCGGTTGGCCAGTGGCAGGCTTTCGCGCACACGCCACAGCCCATCCCTTTGCCCCGCTGACGCCGCGACCACACCGTCCGTCACCAACCCCGTCTCCATCGCCTCATCCAGCAGGCCCGCCATGGTTTCCGGCCCATCCAAGGCCGCTGGCAGGCCAAGGTCCACCAGCACGCACCACTCCGGCAGCACATCAAACGGCAGGCGTACATCCGGCATGGTTTCCGCCAGAAAGCGCAGGCCCTGCCCGCTGATCAGCTCGAACGCCGATACCATCCCCGGCAGGCGCGCATCACACAGGGCCAGCAAACGCAGCGCCGTGGCCGGACTGTCCACCACCAACAGCGCCGTCGCCTGCACAGCCGGACGCGCGACCATCCGCAGCGATGCCGCCGTGATGATGCCAAGCGAGCCTTCGGACCCGATCAGCAGGTGCCGCAGATCATAGCCCGCATTGTCCTTGCGCATGCGTTTGAGGCCGTGCAGCACCGATCCATCCGGCAGCACAGCCTCTACCCCCAGCACGAGATCGCGCGTATTGCCATAGCGCAGCACATTCACGCCCCCCGCATTCGCCGCCAGATTGCCGCCAATCTGCGCCGTGCCCTCGGACGCCAGCGACAGCGGGAACAGCCGCCCCACCTCTGCCGCCGCCGCCTGCACATCGGCAAGGATCATGCCTGCCTCAACCACCAGCACGCCCTCATCGCCGTGGACAGCGCGCAGGCGGTTCATCCGCTCCAAGGACAGGATCAGCGGTGCGGTGCCAGAGGGCATCAACTGCCCACCCACAAGCCCCGTGCCCCCGCCCCAAGGCACAATCCCCACGCGGGCCGCCGCACAGGCCCGCACGATTGTGGCCACATCTTCGGTGCTGCGTGGTGCGGCCAGAACGCCACCCTGCCCGGTCCAGCGCCCGCGCGGCTCTTCCAGATAGCGCGCATCAGGGCTGCGCAGGGTGCCTTCGGGCAAGGTGGTGCCAAGTGCGGCCACGAATTCTGGGGTGCATGCATTCAACATGGGGGGCACCCTATGCGCTGCGCCTAGTCAAGGAAAGCCGGTTCCAGCACGATGATCGTGGGTTTGGCGGGCAGATTATCGCGCGAAAAGACCATGTCGGGCAGGTCCGGGCGCACCACGTCAAATTCGCCCGCCATTTCCGACAGGAAGGTTTCCAGTGACGCGCCGGAAAACCAGTGCATCGGGATCACGACACTGGCGCGCAGATCGCGCACGACACCCGCCATGTCATCCACGGCCATGGTATAGCCGCCGTCCACGGGCACCATCACCACATCCAGCCGCCCGATGCTGGCCAATTGCGCCGGGCTGGGGATCTGGTGCAGGTGGCCGAGATGGCCGATGCACAGGCCTGCCACCTCGAAGATGAAGATCGAATTGCCATTGCCGCGTGCGCCTTCGCCAAACGGCCCGCGCGTATCGGTCGTCACGTTGCGCACCAGCATCTCGCCCAGATCAAGGCTGTGCTCGGCAGGCACACCGCCTTCAGGCCAGCCGCGCAAGACGTGGGGGATGCGCGGATCGGGGTTTGCCGTCCAATGCGTGCTGTGCGCGTTGTTCATGGTGACCACATCCGGCACCACATCCGCAACACCCAGAAAGCCCGTGTAATCCGTCGCGGCGATCAGCCCGCCTTGGGTTTCGATCACAAAGGTCGCATGATCGACAAATCGGATGCGTACGGTGTCTTCTTCCAGCGGCGCGCCAAAGGACGCGGGCATGACCTGCGCCTCGGCTTGGGCAAGGGCGATGCAGTGGCTGGGCAGGCGTTGGTCCTGCGCAAGGGCGGTCATGGGGAAGGCGGCAAGGATCAGGGGCAATATGCGCATCGGGCACCTCCGGAACAAACAGCTAGGCGGCGTGAACGGGTGATCAACGGCCACAGGTCATCACTTTTGCAAAGGAAGGGCCTTCGGCGAGGATATTTGTGCGACATTGAAAGGGCATTTGTCTCTTTGCTCAAAAACGCATCCACACGCGCAACGGCTGGCATCCTGCCACGGCAGTGCCGTCACTGAGGCCTCAATGGCCGAAGGGACGGCGGCCCCGTCAAAGGTCAGCCGACATCCGTCCGCCCGCGCCGGTCGCCGCGCAAGTTGGCGTAGAGCACATGGTTGCGCCAGCGGCCGTTGATCTGCAAATAGCTTTGCGCGACCCCTTCATATTTGAAGCCGCATTTCTCCAGAACGCCGCGGCTTGCGGCATTCTCTGGCAAGCAGGCCGCCTCAATCCGGCTGAGGTCCATCGCCGTGAAGGCATGATGCACCACCGCCAGAATCGCCTCGCGCATGAAGCCCTGCCGCGCATGTTCCGCGCCGATCCAGTAGCCCAGCGTGCCTGTCTGCGCCGGACCGCGGCGGATATTGTCCAGTGTGATGGCCCCCAGCAACGCCTGATCAGCCCGGCGGAACATCAGCAAGGGCAGCGCGGTGCCTTGGGTTTCTGCCCGCGCGGCCCAGTAGACGCGATTGGTAAAGGCCTTGCGCGACAGATGATCATGCGACCAGACCGGCTCCCACGGGGTCAGAAAGGCGGCCGAGGCCTCGCGCAGTGTGGTCCAGGCCCGCCAGTCGGCATGCGCAGGCAGGCGCAGCATCATCCGCTCGGTCTCCAGCTTTGGCCGCCGACGTACGCCCAGCATCAGGCAGCAAGCCTGCCCTTGATCGCCGCAATCCCCGGTGCGGCCTTGACCGGGCCATACAGCGCCAGTGCCGATTTTGCCCCAAGCAATGCGCCTGCATAATCCTGCACCGCCCCCGCCGTCACGGCATCGATCTTGGCCACCGCTTCATCCGCCGAAGGCACACGCCCCCAGATGGCCAGCAGCCGCGCATTCCGCTCGGCCCGGTTCGACGGGCTTTCCATGCCCATCAGCAGCCCGGCTTTCAGCTGTGCCCGCGCGCGCGCCACTTCGGCCTCGGTCATGTCGGTTGCCGCGCGTTTCAGTTCATCCACCGTGACCTCGGCCAGCTGACCGATCTCGGCCTCGGACGTGCCCGCATAGATGGTGATCTGACCGGTATCCTCATATGCGCCTGACTGCGCAAAGATCGAATAGCACAGGCCGCGTTCTTCACGCACCTTCTGGAACAGGCGGGATGACATGCCCCCGCCCATGGCCGTGGCATAGACCTGGGCGGCGTAGACCGCATCGTCACGATAGCCCGGCGCCTCGAACGCCAGCGCGAAATGCGCCTGTTCCAGCTTTTTCACCTTGCGTTTTTCGCCGCCGTCAAACCGCGCGGGCAAGATGTTGGACGCCCCCTGCGCCTGCAGGTGGCCGAACAGCGCCTCGGCCTGCGCCACAATCGCATCATGGTCGACCCCGCCTGAGGCTGACAGGATCATCTGATCCGGGCCATAATGTTCGCGGACAAAGGCGGTCAGGTCATCACGCTGAAAGGCCCCAACCCGCTCGACCGGGCCAAGGATGGTGCGCCCGAAGGGCTGATCGGGGTAAGACACCTCGTGCAGCCAGTCAAAGATGATGTCATCCGGCGTATCCAGCGCCTGCCCGATTTCCTGCAGGATCACATGGCGTTCGGTTTCAATCTCGCGCGGGTCGAACACCGGGTTCAGCACGATATCGGCGATCACATCCATGGCCAGTGCCACATCCGCCGACAGCACACGCGCGTAATAGGCTGTCATCTCGCGGCTGGTATAGGCGTTGATATAGCCGCCCACATCCTCGATTTCCTCGGCAATCTTCAGGGCTGACCGTTTCATCGTGCCCTTGAAGGCCATGTGTTCCAGAAAATGCGCAATGCCGTTCTGTTCGGCGCGTTCGTGCCGGCCACCCGCGTTGACCCAGATGCCGGCGCTGGCCGACATCAGACCCGGCATGGCCTCTGTCACGATGCGAAAGCCGTTGGCAAGCGTGGTGATCTGTAAACTCAACGGGCAATCCTTTCACGGATCAGGGCCTGCAATTGCCCCAGGTCATCCGGCACACGTGTCATCCGTTCCGGCCTGTCAAACAAGTCTGCCATGCGCGGCGGCAAGTCTGGGTGAATGCCCGTCGCCGCCTTGACGGCATCCGGGAATTTTGCGGGATGCGCGGTGGCAAGGGTAACCATCGGTTCCGCACCTAAGTGTTCTTCGGCCACCTTCACACCCACGGCGGAATGCGGGCACAAAAGCTCACCCGTCTGCGCCAGCGTGCGGGTAATGGTGGCCGAGGTTTCCGCCTCGGAACATCGCCCTGACGCAAAGGTCGCCCGCAGCATCTGCATGGCCCCTTGGCTGATATGAAAGCCGCCCGCCTTCAGTTCCGCCATCAGCGCCGTGATCGCCGCGCCATCGCGCCCATAGGCATCGAACAGGGCGCGTTCAAAGTTGGAGCTGACCTGAATATCCATCGACGGGCTGATCGACGGCTTCACGCCGTCCGTCACATAATCGCCCGTGCTGAGCGCGCGGTGCAGAATGTCATTGTGGTTCGTCGCAATCACCAGCCGGTCAATCGGCAGGCCCATCTGACGGGCGATGTAGCCGGCGAAGATGTCGCCGAAATTGCCGGTGGGCACGGTAAAGCCGACCGCGCGGTGCGGTGCGCCAAGCGCCGTGGCCGCGGCAAAGTAATAGACCACCTGTGCCAGCACACGCGCCCAGTTGATGGAGTTCACGCCCGCCAGCCGCACGCCATCGCGGAAGGCATGGTCGTTGAACATGTCCTTCACACGCGCTTGGGCCACATCGAAATCACCGTCGATCGCAAGGGCGTGCACGTTCGCCTCAACCGGTGTGGTCATCTGCCGCCGCTGCACATCGGAAACGCGGCCATGCGGATACAGGATGAACAGATCCACATTGGCAAGGCCGCGGAACGCCTCCATCGCCGCCGAACCCGTATCGCCACTGGTCGCGCCCACAATGGTGATCCGCTGCCCGGTCTTGGCCAAGGCCGCCTGCATCATCTGCCCGATCAGCTGCATGGCAAAGTCCTTGAAGGCCAGCGTCGGCCCGTGGAACAGTTCCAGCAAGTGGTGGTTCGGCCCCAGTTGCACCAAAGGCGCGCGGGCGGCATGGCCGAAGCCGGCATAGGCCGTTGCGATCAGGCCCCTGAATTCGGTTTCGGTGAAGGTGTCACCCAGAAACGGCCACATCACCGCAAAGGCGATATCCTCGTAACTTTGCCCCGCCATCGCGGCGATTTGCGCATGGGTCAGCGTTGGCACCGTTTCCGGCACATAAAGCCCGCCGTCGCGGGCAAGGCCCGTCATCATCGCTTCGCTGAAATTCAGAACCGGGGCCGCGCCGCGGGTAGAGACATAACGCATCATCAAACCTTCATGCAGTCCGCCGCCTGATACGCCAGACAAGCAGCCCTGTCATCCCCGCCCAGACAACCGCCAGCGAAAACCAGGTGATTGCATATTCCAAATGGTCATTGGGCGTGCCCGATGCGTCAACCGCCAGCGGCGCCACACCGCCGCCCGTCTCGGACCGCGCCACCAGCAGGACCGGGTCTGCGTTCAGCGCTGCCGCCATGGCCGGCACATCGCGCGCAAACCACAGTCCGGCTGCCGTGTCAGGGGCCGGGGTGAATCCATCCACCTCATCCGGCCAATGCAGATTGCCGGTCACCTCGTTCGCCGTCGCCGTGTGTTCTGCCTGTCGGTCAGCCTCGGCAACGAAGCCCCGATCGACCAGTATGCGACGGCCTGTGTCGGTCAGAAAGACCTCGATGATCCGCACACCCGGCCCGATCTGCTTGCGGCTGACCAGCACATTCAACGCCTCACCCGTAAAGGTGCCGGTGGTGATGACCGGAAGGAACGTGTCGACTGTCGGCCCGACGACTGCGGGCAAGGCCCTTGGCGGGGCGACGATGCGCGCCTCGAGGTCTGCAAGATAGGCCTCTTTCTCGGCCAGACGCGACAACTGCCAGAAGCCGAGCCCCAGCAGAATGCCAACACCAATGGCACCGAACATCAGCGGGATCATCAAGCGGCCAATCATCATGCCCTCAGACGCAAATGGCGCGGGGCATGCCCTGCCCCGCGCCGAAAGTTATTGCCCGATTGCCCCGCAGGTGCAACCCGCGCCGGTCTAGCCTGCCAGCCCGACCTGACCCCAGATGTAGACGGCAAAGAACAGGAACAGCCAGACCACATCCACAAAGTGCCAATACCAGGCAGCCGCCTCGAACCCGATATGGCGTTCAGGGGTGAAATGTCCGGCCCCGGCGCGCAGCCAGCAGATGAACAGGAAAATCGTGCCGATGATCACGTGGAACCCGTGGAACCCGGTGGCCATGAAGAACGACGAATAGAACTTTTCCTGCCCAAAGGTCCAACCCACATCGCGGATCAGGTGCCAGTATTCATAGGCTTGCAGCACCGTGAACAGAACGCCCAGGATCACCGCCAACAACAGCCCGTTGCGCAGGTCACGCCGGTTGTTTTCATGCACCAGCGCGTGGTGTGCCCATGTAACAGCGGCACCGGAGCAAAGCAGGATCAGCGTGTTGATCAAGGGCAGGTGGAACGCATCGACCGGGACGATCTCGGGCTTTTCGTAGGTCGTGCCGACGTATTCATACATCGGGTACATGGCGCTTTTGAAGAATGACCAGAACCATGCCGCAAAGAACATGACCTCGGACATGATGAACATGATAAAGCCATAGCGCAGGCCGATGCGCACCACTGGCGTATGATCGCCCGCCTGGCTTTCGGCAACGACTTCGGACCACCAGGCAAACATCACATACAAGACCGCCGCAAGGCCGATCAGGAACAGCCATGGGCCAGATCCATGCATCCAGAGCGTGGCCCCGAACAACATGGCAAAGGCCCCGACGGACCCCATGAAAGGCCAGATCGACGGCGGCAGGATGTGGTAATCGTGGTTCTTGGCATGGGTCGCCATGGTTCCCTCGTCTTCGTTAATTGGTGGCCCCGGACGATGCCGGAACAAGTGCCGCCTGCGCTTCGGGCAGGTCGGTACGGTGGAAAGTGTAGGAAAGTGTGATTTCCTTGACGAACTTGCCTTCGCGGTCGGTCACAAGGGCCGGATCAACGAAAAAGCTGACAGGCATTTCAACCCGTTCGCCCGGCTGCAGCACCTGCTGTTCAAAGCAGAAGCAGGCGATCTTGGAAAAGTAGTAACCAGCGACATCCGGGGTGACGTTATAGCTGGCCGTGCCGGCAACCGGTTGGCTGGTGGGGTTATAGGCCTCGTAGAACGCAAGACCGGTCTCGCCGATGCGCATTTCCATGCTGTTCACGACCGGGCGGAATTCCCAGGGCATGTCAGCGGCGACCGAGGCGTCGAACCGCACGATCACGGTCTGGTCAAGAATCGTGTCCGGGGCCTCTGTCGCCACGTTGGTCGTGCCGCCAAAGCCCGTCACACGGCAGAACCAGTCATAGAAAGGCACGGCGGCGAACGAGAGGCTCAACATGACGGCCGCAACCCCCGCCAGCCGTGATGCAGTGCGCAGCTCGGGCGTCATGGGTTGGCCCCGGTCGTCGTGGTGGCCATTTCCGGGCGGGCGACATGGTCAAACCCCTGCATCGGATCGCCGCGCGTGACCTTGACCACGGTCAGGGCAAAGACGATGCCGACAAAGCCGACCAGTGTCAGCCCAAGGCCAAGATTGCGGCCAAACCGGCGGCGGTGCAGTTCGTGTTCCACCTGAAACGGCACCTTACCAGCCCCCCCAGCCATAGGATTTCAGCACAGCCTCAACCAGGAACGCGGTGAAATGCAGGAACAGGTACGACAGCGAAAAGCGGAAGACGGATTTTTCGGTCGCATATTTGTCAGCCTCGGCCATCGCCTCGTCCCGGCGCCAGATGCGCAGGGCCCCGACCAGAAACCACAGGTTCAGCACCAGCGCCACGGCCAGGGTGAACGGCCCGCCAATGCCTGACAAGGCGCAGGCCAGGCCCACCGGCACCAGCAGGATGGTGTAGACAAGGATGTGCAGGCGCGTTGATTTGCGCCCATGCGTAACGGTCAGCATGGGCACACCTGCGGTATGGTAATCTTCCTTCATGAACAGGGCCAGCGCCCAGAAATGCGGTGGCGTCCACATGAAGATCAGCGCAAACATCAAGGCGCTTTCGACCGAAACGCCGCCGGTTGCCACGGCCCAGCCGATCATCGGGGGAAAGGCACCCGCCGCGCCGCCGATCACGATGTTCTGTGGCGTCGCCCGCTTCAGCCACATCGAGTAGACAACCGCATAAAAGAAGATCGTGAAGGCCAAAAGGCCCGCTGCCACGAGGTTGCTGGCAAGCGCAAGCATCACGACCGCGATCCCCGACAGCGCCAGACCCAGGCCCAAAGCCTCACCCGGCTGGACACGGCCCGCAGGTACGGGGCGGCCCTGCGTGCGGCGCATGACGGCGTCGATGTCGGCATCCCACCACATGTTCAGCGCCCCCGAGGCCCCCGCCCCAAGCGCGATGAACAGGATCGCCGTCAGGCCGACGACCGGATGCACGCCGACAGGCGCGACAAGCAGACCGACCAGCGCCGTGAACACCACCAGCGACATGACCCGTGGCTTGAGCAAGGCAAAGTAATCGCCAAAGCCCGCGTCATAGGTCTGCCCCTGGCTGGAAATATCCGTCATTGCAGCGGCTTATTCGTTTGCGGCCAGTTGGGTTGCAGGCTGGTTGCCTGCATCCGCGGTCAGCAGCGTGTTCACATCGACATAGTCACCACCGGCCTGATTGGCCGCAAGCCAGGCCTCGTATACTTCGGGCGAGACCGCCTTGACGGTGATCGGCATGTAGGCATGCATCTGGCCGCACAGTTCTGAACACTGGCCGAAATAGATGCCTTCCTGCTCCACCTTGAACCACAGGCTGGCCAGACGCCCCGGCACGCCGTCCTGCATCACGCCGAAGGCCGGGATTTTCCAAGAATGGATCACATCGGCGGCTGTCACCTGCATTACCACGGTCTTGCCGACCGGCACCACCAAGGCAGTGTCGGTCGCCAGCAGGAATTGCTCGCGCCCGTAACCTGCGGCGGTCAGCTGGGCCTCGACCTCGGGGGTCAGCATGTTTGTGCCACCGGTAAAGGGCGAGCCGATCATATAGCTGTCAAACGCGACATCGGCATCGACATATTCATAACCCCAGTACCACTGATACCCGGTCGCCTTGATCGTCACATCGGCGGTCGGGATCGTCTGGTCCTTGAACAGGACCGGCAACGAAAACGCCCCGATGACCACAAGGATGACGATAGGGATCAGCGTCCAGGCCACCTCGAGCGGTGAATTGTGCGTAAAGCTGGCCGGCTTTGGGTTGGCGCGCTGGTTATAGCGGACGATGCACCAGATCAGCAGCGCCGTCACGAAGATCGTGATGACAGTGATGATCACCAGAAGGAAGTTGTCCAGCCAGTGCTGGTCGACGGCATGCAGCGTCGCTGGCGGTTGAAAGCCCATCTTTTCAGGCAAAGGTTGGCCAAGGATCGGCAGATCCTGTGCAAGGGCACCCCCCGCCGTCAGCATCAGCGCCGCACCCGTTGCTTTCAACACCGTCAGTAGTCGCATGGTTTGTTCCCGTATCCTGCTGCGGCTTGCACCGCTTGTCCCCGGCCCTGTCTGCATCGTCCAGAATCCGGCTGTTGATGCCGCACCTGAAACCATATTAAGCCATGTTCCACAAGCAAAAGAGTTGCGGCATATGCGCGCCGTCACCATGGACAAAGGGCTGGGCATGGGGTGGTTGAAGGCCATTTTGGCAGGTTTGGCACTGGTCTATCTGGGCCTCGTGGCGCTGATGGCCGTCTCGCAGCGGCAGTTGCAGTATTTCCCCACCCAGCGCGCGCCAGACCCTGCCGCAGTCGGGCTTGCGGGGGTTCAGGACCTGCGGCTTGAAACATCTGACAGCGAAACGGTTTCGCTATGGTATGCGCCCGCAACGCCGGGGCGCCCGACGATCCTGTTCCTGCATGGCAATGCAGGTGAGGTTGCGGATCGTGCCCCCCGTTTTGCCGCCTATCGCGCGGCGGGGTTTGGCGCAGCCTTCCTGTCCTATCGCGGATACGGGGCCAGCAGCGGCAGCCCGACAGAGGCCGGCCTGTTTCAGGATGCGCGGGCGGCCTATTACTGGTTGCTGGCCCAAGGGATCAACGCGGCCGACTTGGCCATTGTTGGTGAATCGCTGGGCACCGGTGTGGCCGTGAAACTTGCCGCCAGCGTGCCAGCAGGCGCACTGGTGTTGGGCGCGCCTTTCAGCGCGGCCTCGGATGTTGCGGCCGCCGCCTATCCCTGGCTGCCTGTGCGACTGCTGATGCAGGATCAGTTCCGCTCGATCGACGAGATTGCCTTTGTGACAGCGCCCCTGCTGGTGCTGCATGGCACGGATGATGCGGTGATCCCGTTGTCGCAGGGCCAGCGCCTGTTCGATGCGGCCAGCGGTGACAAAACCTTTATCGCCCTGCCCGATGCCGGGCATGAGGTGCTGTTTGACCCGGCCCTCTGGGCCGCCGAGATGACCTTTCTGGATCAGGTTTTCCACCGCTAAGCGGCTTGGCCCGGTGATCAAGCCGGACCTGCTGCCTTGCGGTACCCGTCACAAGCGCCTACCTTTCGTGTCCGCGCGCCCAGCCTGCCTTGCGTGGCACAACCGCCACCCCAGCTGAAAGACCTGCCATGACCGATGCCCCCTTCCGCCCGTTCGACAGCCATCTGGATGAGGCCGCTGCCCTGCGCGTGCTGCAGGCCGCCACCCATGGCGCGGATGATGGCGAGTTGTTCCTGGAACGTCGCCGGTCCGAGGCGATTGTGCTGGATGACGGGCGCATCAAGACCGCCAGCTATGACGCCAGCGAGGGGTTTGGCCTGCGCGCGGTGAAGGGCGAGGTTGCGGGTTACGCCCATGCCACCGAAATCAGCGAAAAATCCCTGCTGCGCGCGTCCGAGACCACCCGGCTGGCGGTGGGCGCGGGCGGCGGTACCCTCGCCCCGGCCCCCCGCGGGACCAACGTCAAACTTTATACCGATGCCGACCCGATGGCCGACGCGACCTTTGCCGTCAAGATCGATACCCTGCGCGAAATTGATGCCTATGCCCGCGGCCTTGACCCGCGCGTGGTGCAGGTCTCTGCAACCCTTGCCGCAAGTTTCCAAGAGGTGGAAATCCTGCGCCCCGAAGGCACGCGGCTGGCCGATATCCGCCCGATGGCGCGGCTGAACGTCTCGGTCATCGTCGAGCACAACGGGTTGCGCGAACAGGGCGGCACGGGCGGCGGCGGGCGGTTTGGCCTTGCGCGGCTGATGGAGGCCAGCCACTGGCAGCCATTGGTGCGTGAAGCCCTGCGCATTGCCACGGTGAACCTTGGGGCGGTTGCAGCCCCCGCGGGTGTGATGGATGTCGTGCTGGGGCCGGGATGGCCGGGGATCCTGCTGCATGAGGCGATCGGGCACGGGCTGGAGGGCGACTTCAACCGCAAAGAAACCTCGGCCTTTGCCGGGCTGATGGGCCAGCAGATCGCGGCGCGCGGGGTGACCGTGCTGGATGACGGCACGATCCCGGACCGGCGGGGTTCGATCAGCGTCGATGACGAAGGCACGCCGTCGGCAAAGAACGTGCTGATCGAAGATGGCATTCTGGTGGGCTACATGCAGGATCGCCAGAACGCGCGGCTGATGGGTGTGGCCCCCACCGGCAACGGGCGGCGCGAAAGCTTCGCGCATATCCCGATGCCGCGCATGACCAACACCTATATGCTGGCCGGGCAGGATGACCCGAAAGCCATTCTGGCA
>JALOSO010000252.1 GCA_025458385.1 Paracoccaceae bacterium
CTGAAACCGTGCGTGATTTCCGCGCCGTGCCGGAAGGCAAGGGTGGCCTTTTCCAGATGGTCTGGGCCTTGGAGGCGGGGTTCACCGCACCGGGGCTGGCGGTGATTTCGGAACAGGACGTACTGGGTGACCGGCTGGTGGCCAAGCCCAAGAAGCGCCGCAAGGCCGAGAACTTCCTGCGCGAGGTGGATACGCTGACGCCGGGCGATCTGGTGGTGCATGTCGAACATGGCGTCGGGCGGTATCTGGGGCTGGAGACGATCACGGCACTGGGCGCGCCGCATGCCTGTGTGGCCTTGGAATATGCCGAGGGTGCAAAGCTTTACCTGCCGGTCGAGAATATCGAACTGCTGTCGCGCTATGGGCACGAGGAAGGCTTGCTTGATCGTCTGGGTGGTGGCGCGTGGCAGGCCAAGAAGGCAAAGCTCAAGGAACGTATCCGCGAGATTGCCGACCGCCTGATGCGCATCGCCGCCGAACGTGCCTTGCGTTCTGCGCCCGTGTTCGAGGCCCCGCACAGTATCTGGGAGGCCTTCGCCGCGCGCTTTCCCTATCAGGAAACCGATGATCAGCTGTCCGCCATTGCCGATGTGATTGCCGATCTGGAAAAGGGCAGCCCGATGGACCGCCTGATCGTGGGCGATGTGGGCTTTGGCAAGACCGAGGTCGCCATGCGTGCGGCCTTTGTGGCGGCCCTGTCGGGTAAACAGGTGGCGGTGATCTGCCCGACCACCTTGCTTGCGCGCCAGCACTACCGCAGCTTTGCCGAGCGTTTTCGCGGATTTCCGATCAACGTCAAACCCTTGTCGCGCTTTGTTTCCACAAAGGACGCCAACGCCACACGTGAAGGGATTGCCGACGGCAGCGTCGATATCTGTGTTGGTACGCATGCCCTGTTGGCCAAAGGGATCCGCTTCAAGAACCTTGGCCTTCTGGTGATTGATGAAGAGCAGCACTTTGGCGTGCAGCACAAGGAACGGCTGAAGGAAATGCGGTCCGAAGTGCATGTGCTGACACTGACCGCCACGCCGATCCCGCGGACGCTGCAACTGTCGCTGACCGGGGTGCGCGACCTGTCGATCATCGCCACCCCGCCGGTGGACCGGCTGGCCATCCGCACCTATGTGTCGGAGTTCGACACGGTCACCATCCGCGAGGCGCTGATCCGCGAACGGTTCCGGGGCGGGCAGTCGTTCTATGTGGTGCCGCGCATCAGTGACTTGCACGAGGTTGAGGATTTCCTGAAAACCCATGTCCCCGAGGTGTCCTACGTCATCGCGCACGGTCAATTGGCTGCGGGCGATCTGGATGACCGGATGAACCAGTTCTACGACGGCAAGTTTGATGTGCTGCTGGCCACCACCATCGTGGAATCCGGCCTTGATATCCCTACGGCCAACACGATGATCATCCACCGCGCGGATATGTTCGGGCTTTCGCAGCTGTACCAGATCAGGGGCCGCGTGGGCCGGGCCAAGACGCGCGCCTATTGCTACCTGACGACCAAACCCCGCGCCCCTTTGACGCCGCAGGCCACCAAACGCCTGCGCTTGCTGGGCTCACTCGACAGCCTTGGCGCAGGCTTCAACCTTGCCAGCCACGACCTTGATCTGCGCGGCGCGGGCAACCTGCTGGGTGAGGAGCAATCGGGCCATATCAAGGAAGTAGGGTACGAGCTTTACCAGCAGATGCTGGAAGAGACGATTGCCAAGATCCGCTCGGGTGAGATTGCAGGCCTTGCGCAACTGGATGATCAATGGGCGCCGAACCTGAACCTTGGCGTGCCGGTGCTGATCCCCGATGACTATGTTGTTGATCTTGACCTGCGTCTTGGCCTTTATCGCCGCCTGTCCGGCCTGACCACGAAGGTGGAGCTGGAGGGTTTCGCAGCGGAATTGATTGACCGGTTCGGGCCGCTGCCAAAGGACGTGAACACGCTGCTTCTGGTGGTGCGCATCAAGGCTTTGTGCAAGCGCGCGGGGATTGCGAAACTTGATGCAGGCCCGCGCGGGGCGACGGTGCAGTTTCACAATGACAAATTTGCCAATCCGGCGGGTCTGGTCGACCTTGTGAAGGCCGAGAATGGTGCGGCGCGCGTGAACGGCAACAAGATCAGCTTCATGCGCGACTGGAAAACGGAAAGCGACCGGATCAAGGGCGCACATGCGATTGCGCGGGCCTTTGCGGAAAAGGTCGTGCGCCCAGAGGCTAGCGCTGCCGCAGCCCCGCCATCAGCGCCAGTGCAACGGCCGCGCAAACCGTAACGCCGATGGCCAAGGGCCCCGGCGTGCCGTCAAAGGCAAGGCCAAGGGGGGCGGCGATCAGGGTGCCAAGGATCGTGGGCACGGCCAGGATCACGCTGGCGGCAAGCCCGGCAATTGCGCCCATCGGCTCCATCGCCAGTGCGTTCAGATTGCCAACGGTCATGCCGGCCATGGCGAAGACAGCCGTGATCCAGATGATGAAGGCGGCGAAACGGGCGGCCGGGCCCAGAAGCCCGCTATAGGTGAAAAACACCATCAGCGCCGACACCACAATCATCACGGAAAAAACGGCGACGATGACGCGCACCATGCCAAGGCGGCGTACCAGCAGGGCATTTGTCAGGCTGGCGCAAGCGGAAAACAGGGCGATCAGGGCGAACCATGCGGGAAAGCTGTCGGCCTTGTCGAAGGTTTTCTCGAACATCGGCTGGATGGATGAGAGCGTGCCGAACAGGCAGCCGAACACCATGCTTTGTGTGGCGATAGAGATCAGCGCGGTGCGGTTTGTCAGCACGATCTTTGTGCTGGCCCATAGGGGGGCCACGTGCAGCGGGCGGCGGTTGGCGGGGGTCAGCGTCTCGGGCTGGCGCAGGAAAAGCCAGGTGCCCGCGACGAAGGCGAAGACCAGAAAGGTCCAGAACACGCCGCGCCAGCCATAGCTGGCAATGACGAGCGCGCCGACAGCCGGGGCGGCCGCAGGCACGATCATGAAGACCATCATGACGAATGAAACGATCTGCGCCATCTCGCGCCCCGAAAACATGTCGCGGATCAACGCCATCGAGGCCACGCGCGGGGCGGCGGCGCCCAAGCCCATGATGACGCGGGCGGCCAGCAGCGAATTCAGCGACCACGCGTTTGCGGCAAGGGCGGCGCCAATGGCGAACAGCGCCAGCCCGCCAAGGATGGTGGCTTTGCGCCCGAAACGGTCTGCAAGGGGGCCCGCGAAAAAGGTTCCAAGGCCCATGCCAAAAACAAAACTGGTGATGACAAGGCCAGCGCGATCAGGGTCCGCCGGGGTGAAGGCGGCGGCAAGCGCCGGCATCGCGGGCAGCATGGAATCGATGGCAAAGGCCACTGTCGCGAACAGCATCGCGATCAGGGCGATGAATTCGATGCGGGGCAAGGCGGGTTTCGTCACGGGGATATCGGTCATTGCCCGGCAAGTTCCGTCATGACCTGTTCCCACAGATGCGGCGGCTGCGCGCCGGAAACCACGTACTGGTTGGCGATAATGAAGGTCGGCACGGCGTTGATGCCGCGTTCGCGTGCATGGGTATCACGCGCGGCGATGCTGTCACGGTCGGCATCTGTGGCCAGCAAGCGGGTCATGGCGGCGGCGTTCAACCCAACTTCGCCTGCAATCGCGGCCAGCGTGGCATGATCCCCGATATCGCGCCCTTCGCGCCAATAGGCGCGCATCAGGGCGGCCTTCATCGGGGTTTGCCGCCCTTCGAGTCCGGCCCAATAGATCAGGCGGTGGGCGTCCAGCGTGTTCGGGATGCGCGGAATATTGGCAAAGTCGATCACAAGGCCCGCGTCACGCGCGGCCTCTTCGACCCGCGCATAAATCTGCACGGCCTTGTCGCGCCCGCCGAACTTTGCCTCAAGATAGGTGGCGCGGTCCATGCCGCCGCTGGGCATGTCAGGGTTCAGCTGAAACGGGTGCCATTCAATTTCGAACGGATGGTCACCCTTGGCCTCCAAAGCGCGGTCAAGATGCGCCTTGCCGATATAGCACCAGGGGCAGACGGGATCGGAGAAGATATCAAGGCGGATCATGCGGGCCTCCATTCAGCAGCCCTACGCCCGAGGCGCAAAGGTTGCAAGGCGGTGCGGCATGGGGTAGCGGGGGTCATGTCTGCTGACCCGAAAGCCCTGATCCGCATTGCCCGCGAAAGCGGTGAGGCCGCGCCGGTTGAGGCGGTCAATCTCGGCGAACGCGTACGGTCCTTGCGCAAGGCGCGGGGGTGGACGCTGGAGCAGGCGGCAGGGCAGGCGGGGTTGGCGCGGTCGACCCTGTCCAAGATCGAAAATGGTCAGATGTCGCCGACCTATGAGGCGCTGAAAAAGCTGGCCGAGGGCCTTGCGATTTCGGTGCCGCAACTGTTCACGCCGCCGTCCAAGGCGCAGGTGTCGGGCCGCATGGCTGTGACAAAGGCAGGCGAAGGGCAGGGGCATGCGAC
>JALOSO010000253.1 GCA_025458385.1 Paracoccaceae bacterium
GGCTTGCGTCGAGCAGGATGCGGCCCGCTTCCACCCGCGCGGGATAGGTGCCGACCGACCCTTTGTCCACGCCCTGCGCCTGCCCGTCTGTCAGCCCGATCACCATGCCATGCAGTGGGCAAGTGACGGCATGACCATGCACGATCCCTTCAGACAACGGCCCGCCTTTGTGCGGGCAACGGTCATCCAGCGCAAAGACCTGATCATCATGGGTGCGAAACACGGCCACGCAGCCATGCACAGTTTTGACCACACGCGCGCCGCGTTGGGGGATGTCGTCGAGCGCGCCAATATCCAGCCAGGTCATTCTGCGGCCTCCTGCGTCAGATCGGCGAGGGGGGCAAAGCCCATCTGCGCCTGTGGGGTTGCGCGTTCCGCCCACGGGTCGCGCTGGTAGATGGTTTGGGACAGGTCAAAGCGGGCAATCAGTGCCGCGCGGTTGGGCAAATCGTCCACCACCTGCGCCTTGACCCAATCGAGGCCCACTTTCGCGAGCCACTTGTAGGGCCGGTCCAGATATTTGGCGTGTTCGCGGTAAAGCTGGATGAAGGCCACGGTCAACTCGATGGCTTCCATTTCGGTGGCGACCTTGGCCAGACGTTCGGTTTCCTTCAGGTCCATGCCCGCAGCCCCGCCCACGCCGATTTCATAGCCAGAGTCGACGCAGACAATGCCCACATCCTTGCAGGTCGCCTCGGCGCAATTCCTCGGGCAACCCGACACAGCCAGCTTGACCTTGTGCGGGGTCCATGACCCCCAGAGCCGCTGTTCCAGCTTGATCCCCAGACCTGTCGAGTCCTGCGTGCCGAAGCGGCAGAAATCGGTGCCCACACAGGTTTTGACCGTGCGCAGCCCCTTGGAATAGGCGTGACCTGACACAAGCCCTGCCGCGTTCAGATCGGCCCAGATATGCGGCAAATCCTCTTTCTTCACGCCCAGCAGGTCAATGCGCTGCCCGCCCGTGACCTTCACCGCCGGAATGGCGTATTTGTCCGCCGCATCCGCAATCGCGCGCAATTCGCGCGGGTTGGTCATGCCGCCCCACATGCGCGGGACTACGGAATAGGTGCCATCCTTCTGGATATTGGCGTGATTGCGTTCGTTCACAAAGCGGCTTTGCGCGTCGTCGGTATAGTCCAGCGGCCAATCGGCCAGCAGGTAGAAATTCAGCGCCGGACGGCAGGATGGGCACCCGCAGGACGTTTTCCACCCCAGTTCCTGCATGACCGCAGGCATGGATTTCAGCCCCTGCGACTTGATCAGGCGGCGGACATCTTCATGCGTCAGGTCGGTGCATTTGCACATGGGCTGGGTGCTGGGTTTCTGGAACGCATCGCCCAAGGCGCTGGCCAGAACTTGCTCCACCAGCCCGGTGCAGGTGCCACAGGACGCGCTGGCCTTGGTCGTGGCGCGCACATCGCCCAAGGTCACAGCGCCCCCTTCAATCGCTTTCAGGATCGTGCCTTTGCACACGCCGTTGCAGCCGCAAATCTCTGCCTCAGGCGGCAAGGCTGCAACGGCTGCCAAAGGGTCCGCTGTGGTCCCCCCCTGATAGGCGGGGCCGAAGATGAGGGTGTCGCGCATGGGCGCGATGCAGGTCGCGTCCTTGATCAGGCCAAAGAACCATGACCCGTCGGCCGTGTCGCCATACATAACCGCGCCGATCAGGCGGTCGTTTTCAATAACCAACCGCTTGTAGACGCCGCGCGCAGGGTCGCGGAACACGATATCTTCGCGGCCCGGCTTGTCGGCGAAATCGCCTGCGCTGAACAGGTCAACGCCTGTGACTTTCAGCTTCGTGGCTGTCTGCACAGGGCGGAATGCCGCGTCCTGCCCCAAAAGCGTGGCCGCCACGACCTTGGCTTGGTCATAGAGCGGCGCGACAAGGCCGAACAACTGGCTGTTATGTTCCACACATTCGCCCACGGCTAGAATGTCTGGGTCAGACGTGCGCATCTGGTCATCCACCACGATCCCGCGCGCGACTTCCAGATGGGCGTCATCGGCCAGACGGGTTTCAGGGCGGATGCCCACGGCCATACAGACCAGATCGGCTTCATAGCCAGTATTGTCTTCCAGCAGGACCCCTTCGACCTTTTCTTTGCCCAGAATGGCCGCCGTGGAACCCTTGCAATGCACCTTGATACCGCGCGCTTCCAAGTCCTTTTGCAGCAGGTAGCCTGCGGCGGGGTCCAACTGACGCTCCATCAAATGCCCCATCAGGTGGATGACTGTCACTTCCATGCCGCGCAGGGCCAGACCTGCGGCGGCTTCCAGACCTAACAGGCCACCGCCGATGACCACAGCCTTGCCGCCCGGCTTTGCGCTGGCGTCGATCATCGCCTGCGTGTCGTCCATGTCGCGGTAGGTGATGACACCGGGCAGGTCGCGGCCCTGCACAGGGATGATGAAAGGCGCCGACCCTGTGGCGATCAGCAGCTTGTCATAAGGCGCGCCGCCCGCGTTGGAATAGACGATCTTGCGCGCCCGGTCGATCCGCACCACGGGTTCACCGAAGCGGCAGGTGATGCCGTGGACCGCATACCAGTCATCGTCATGGGTGACGATTTCCTGATAAGTTTTTTCCCCTGACAGGACCGGGGACAGCATGATCCGGTTATAATTCCCGCGCGGTTCGGCGTTGAAAAGTGTGATGTCCCAGCCGTCGGGGTCCGCTGCCAAGACATGCTCCAGCACCCGACCCGAGGCCATGCCCGCGCCGATCACAACAAGTTTTTGTTTCATTTGGCTTTACTCCGCCGCTTCCACGAAGCGGTGACGTTCATACAGGAACCGCAACACTGCCTGCCGCGCTTTCAGATAGGCAGGGTCGCTGGCAGCGGCGATGCGTTCACGGGGGCGAGGCAGGTCGACGGACAAAACCTCGCCAATCGTGGCGGCGGGGCCATTGGTCATCATCACAATCCGGTCGGCCAGCAGCACCGCTTCGTCCACGTCATGCGTGATCATGATCATCGTGTTGCCAAGGCGGGCGTGGATATCCATCACCGCATCCTGCAAATGCGCCCGCGTCAGTGCGTCCAGCGCGCCGAAGGGTTCATCGAGCAACAGCACTTTGGGTTCCATCGACAGTGCGCGCGCAATGCCCACACGCTGGCGCATCCCGCCAGAGATTTCACCGGGCCGCTTGTCCGCTGCGTGGCGCATCTGCACCAGATCGAGGTTGTGCAGGATCCAGTCTTGGCGCTCGGATTTCGACTTCTTGCCGCCGAAAACCTTGTCCACCGCAAGTTTGACATTGTCGTACACAGTCAGCCACGGCAGCAACGAATGGTTCTGGAACACCACGGCGCGGTCGGGACCGGGGGCTTTGACCTCGAACCCGTCCAGCTTGATGCCGCCCTTGGTAACATCGGTCAGGCCCGCGATCAGGTTCAGCAGCGTGGACTTGCCACAGCCGGAATGGCCGATGATGCTGACAAACTCGCCCTTTTCAATGTCCAGCCGAATGTCGCGCAGCACCTCGGTTCGTTTGGAGCCACTGACAAAGGTTTTCTCGACTTGGGAAATGTTCAGATAAGCCATCACTCACGCCTCCGATGTGCCACGGGTGACGATGCGCCCGATGAAGCTGACAAGTTTATCCAGAAGCAGGCCCACGATCCCGATATAGACGAGCGCCACGATGATGTCGGTCAGGCGCGAGGAATTCCACGCATCCCAGATGAAGAACCCGATCCCCACCCCGCCCGTCAGCATTTCGGCCGCCACGATGGCGAGCCATGACAGGCCAACACCAATGCGCAGACCGGAAAAGATGTAGGGTGCAGCGGCGGGGACCATGATCTTGAAGAAGAATTCGATCTGGTTCAGCCGCAGCACTTGGGCCACATTGCGATAATCTTGCGGGATGTTGCGCACGCCGGCGGCCGTGTTGATGATGATGGGCCAGATTGCCGTGATGAAGATCACGAAAATCGCTGACGGGCGGCTGTCCATGAAGGCGGCGAGCGAAATCGGCAGCCATGCCAGCGGCGGCACTGTGCGCAGCACCTGAAAGATCGGGTCAAGGCCGCGCATCATCCAGACGGATTGACCGATGATCGCGCCAATCAGGATGCCCGCAATCGCCGCAAAGCCAAAGCCATAGGCCACCCGTTCAAGCGAGGTCAGAACCCGCCAGCCAAGGCCGATATCCTGCGAGCCGAACACATAGAACGGATCAAGGATCAGATCTTTCGACTCCATCCAGACGGTGGACGGGGTGGGCAAGTTGGCACCCGGGGCGGAAAAGGCCACCTCCCATACTGCCAGAATGACCAGCAGCACCACGATGGGAGGCAGGACATTCACGGCGATGGATTGGGTCCAGCGGGGCAGTGCCAGCCCCTTGCGGGGCTGGGTGGGAAGTTGGGTGATCGTGGCCACAGGCGC
>JALOSO010000254.1 GCA_025458385.1 Paracoccaceae bacterium
GGACAGGTTCCCGCCTTCTGACCCTTGCGCATCGGTATGGCCCGCGATCTCCATCTTCAGCCCGGGACAATCCGACAGGATATCGGCCAGCGCCGCGATTGTGGCCTGGGCCGCGCTGGCAATCTCGGCCGAACCGGGTGTGAAGGTGATCTTTTGCCGGGCGGTTGCCGCGTCAATCTCGGCCTTGCATTCCTGTGGCGTTGGCAGGGCGGCCAGCGGATCAAGATCTTCGTCATAGCTGACGATCACCTTGAACCGTGCGCCCTGCCCCAATGCGGCAGACAGCGTCTGCGTGATACGGTCCTGCGCCCGCAGCGACCCCGTCACGCCAGAAACCTCGACCGTGTCGGCCCGCACCAGCAGCGTGCCGTGTTCCAGTTCCGCAAGGGCCGCAAGCCCCGCCAGCACCCGGCGCGGCCAGCCTTCGGGCAAACCGCCATCCAGCCGCGTGGCCGTGTAGACCGCCGCCGTACCGAACTTGGCCTTGGCAAAGGCATCGACGGCATCGCGTTGCATTTCGTCGATCAGCCGGCCGCGCAGCTCGACCTTGCCATCCTGCGACAGGGTTGCCGTGAATTCGGCAGGGCCTTCCTGCACCGCCTCGACCCGTGGCAGGGTCGCATCCAGCGAAAAGGCCGGCGGCAAGGCTGCCTGCAATTCGCCCACAACCCGGTCAAAGGTCGCCTGCGGCGTGCCCGGCGCGGCCTCAAGCGTGATGTCGGCATCGCTGAAGGTGATCGTGCCCTGCCCCAGTTCCTGCACGGCCTTGATCCCGGCAATCGTCGCATCCGCCCAGCGGGGCGAGGGCACGCCAAGGCCCACGGTGCAGCGCGCCTGTCCGGCCACACCGGCCTGTGCCGCCGCCGCCACAATGCGCGCCCGTGCGGCCTCGGTATCGGCCGAACAGGCATCAAAGCGCGCGCCGTTGGCATCGATCAGAAAGCGCAAGGTAAAGGGTGTCAGCACCGGTCGCGGGGCCGAGACATCCAGATCCAGCGCGATGCCTTCGGGGGCAAGGGCGCGCAGGTCGGCCTCGACCCGCTGCTTTTCGGCATCGCTGTCGGTGATCGCCGTCACGGCCAGCCGGTCTGCCGCGACCGATATCTTGGCGCGCGGCAGGCGCTGCAGGGCCTGCAGGCCAAAGGACAAGGCTGCGTCCCACCCTTCCGGGGCCGGATATGCCGCCGTTTCCAGCATGTTGGCAACCGGCACGGCAGCCGAAAGCGCGGCAGCCGCCGTTGCAAGGTCTTCCTCGGAAATGGCGGGGGCGATCCGGTTGCCTTCGGCATCGGCGGGCGGATCGGGCAGCAGGCCGATCAGCTGAATCCCATCGTCATTGCGCAACATCTCGACCGAAAAACGCGGCGCCTCGATCGCGCGGGCGGCGGTCACTTCCAGCAGGTCACGCACGCGGCTGGCCTCAACCTGCGCCCCGGCGATGTTGACGGCGCGAAAGCGCGCAGCCTCGTTCGGGGCAGTGCCCGTGAGCACCACTTGCAACCCGTCCGCCTCGACGCTGGCCCATGGCATCATCGCCGCATCAAGTTCAGCGCGCACCGCTTGTGCGGACCGGTTCTCGACGATCAGGGTCATCAGAAAGGCCACAAGCGTGGCCAGCACCGCCGCGCCGCTAAAGGCGACAGCCGCAATGAAACCCTGGGAACGGCGCAGATCAGACCATGACGGCAAAGGGCAGACTCGTAAGGTTAGGGGCAGCGACCTGTGATGCTTAGGCCGCGGAACCCGGCGCTTCAATCATATCGCGGCAGCGGCGGCAAGAAACAGCGCAAGCAGCAGGCCCGCATCGCGGTTCGACCGGAACAGGCGCAGGCAGTTTGCCGTATCGGTGATATCAAGGCTGCGCATCTGCCAGGCCAGATGCCAGCCAAAGGCCCAGACGCCGGTCAGCGCCAGAACCATGGTCAGCACGTTGCCATTAATCAGCGCAAGGATGACCGCAAGGCCCGCCAGGGTAACGGCGGCCGCCAGAAAGCCGCGCAGCCAGCCTGCGGGGCCCTGACCAAACAGCCGGGCCGTGGATTTCACCCCGATCAGTGCATCATCCTCGGCATCCTGATAGGCATAGATCGTGTCATAAAACAGCGTCCAGGCAATGCCCGCCAGATACAGCAACACCGGCGGCCAGCCCAGCTGCCCGGTATGGGCCACCCAGCCGAACAGTGCCCCCCAGTTGAAGGCAATCCCCAGAAACGCCTGCGGCCACCAGGTGAACCGCTTGGCAAACGGGTAGATCAGCACCGGCAACAGCGCGGCGATCCCCAAGGCCACGGCGGCCCAGTTGTAGGTAAACAGGATCATGGCGGCGAGGGCGGCCTGCACCAGCATCCAGATCGCCGCACCCCGCAGGCTGACTTGGCCTGACGGCAAGGGCCGGCTGCGGGTGCGGGCGACGGCGGCGTCGATCTTGCGGTCCGTGATGTCATTCCAGGTGCAACCCGCCCCCCGCATCAGGAACGCCCCCATCGCACAGCCGACGACGATCCACAGATCCGCCAGGCGCAGGCCGCCACTGGCCGCCGCCGCCAGCGCCACGCCCCAGAGGCAAGGCAGAAACAGCAGCCAGGTGCCAATGGGCCGGTCAGCCCGGCTTAGCCGCAAATAGGGCCGCGTGGCGGCGGGGGCCCAGCGATCAACCCAGTTGCCCTGCGGGGCATCCACCACGCCGCGGTCGGGCACGGGGGTCTCTGGCATTTGGGGCGCAGGCGGCATAGGTTTCCTGTCATGGATACGAAAACGCGCCTGTATGTAGACCACGACCTTGGCCCCGGGCAAGCAGTGCCGCTGACCGCGGATCAGGCGCATTACATGTTTTCGGTGATGCGCCATGGCGTGGGGGATAGCGCATTGCTGTTCAACGGGCGTGACGGCGAATGGCGTGCAAAGGTGGCGCAGGCCGGAAAACGCGGCGGGATCATGGTCTGTGACCAGCGCACACTGCCGCAGCGGGGCCTGCCTGACCTGTGGCTGCTGTTCGCGCCGATCAAGAAGGCCCGGACCGATTTCATCGTGGAAAAGGCGGTTGAACTGGGCGTGGCGCGTATTCTGCCGGTGCAGACACGGCACACCAATGCCGAACGTATCCGGCAAGACCGCCTGCAGGCCCACGCGACCGAGGCCGCCGAGCAATGCGGCGGCACCCTGGTGCCCGAGGTCGTCGAACTGCAACCGCTGGACCGGGTGCTGGCCGCCTGGCCCGCGGACCGGCGTCTGCTGTGGTGTGACGAAGCGCTGGCCGGTCAAACCGCAGGCAAAATGCCCGGCAATGATACCACGTCCCCCGGCCCCTGGGCCATATTGATCGGCCCCGAAGGCGGCTTTTCGGAAGGCGAACAGGCGCGGCTGCGCACGATGCCGCAAGTGCACGCCCTCTGCCTTGGCCCCCGCATCCTGCGGGCCGATACCGCCGCCGTGGCCGCAATCACGCTGTGGCAGACGGCCCTTGGGGATTGGCGTTGATCCGCCCGGCGATGCGCGCCCATCTGCAGCGCTGGCGCGAGGTGCTGCTGGCGCTGATCGCGGCGGCGCTGGCGTTGTGGATCATGGCACGTGGCGGGTATTTCTTTGTACCGCTTGGCCTTGTGATGCTGGCCGCAGCGGCTGCCTGGGCCATTGCTGCGCTGCGCCGCATGCGCTTTGCCCAGCAGGTGGCCGCTCCGGGGCTGGTGGAGGTGGATGAAGGCCAGATCGGCTATCTCGGCCCGGAATTCGGCGGTTATGTTGCCCTGCAGGATCTGGTCGAATTGCGGCTGGTGCGTATGTACGGCCGCCGGATGTGGCGGCTGAAACAGGCTGACGGGCAGGCCGTGATGATCCCGGTGGATGCGGCAGGCGCCGACCGGCTGTTTGATGCCTTTGCCAGCCTGCCCGGCATCGACACCGCCGCCCTGATTGCCGCGCTGGACGCACCACAGGCCCATGCCGCGGGCGGTTTGCTTGTGCCCCTGTCATCCGCCAGCACAGCTGACCTGTCCGCCTTCACGGTCATCTGGCGCCGACAGGCTGTGCTGACCACAGGGTGATCGCCGCCCCCCCGCCTTGCCCCGCGCCATCACATTTTCGCGCAGGCCCTTCCGCAGGGCGGCACTTGACTATGTGCTGCAGTCCCGTCACCTCTGACGCGCGAACAAGCAGGACTCCATTTCATGTCGATCCCACAATCCGGCGGCGGGCCGATCGAGACTTTCGCCCAACTGGCTGATTTCATGGCCGCAGGCTGCAAGCCAAAGGACCAGTGGCGCATCGGCACCGAGCATGAGAAGTTTGGCTATCTGACCGATACCCACGCCCCTCTTCCCTATGCCGGTGACAGATCGATCTCGGCGCTGTTTGCCGGGCTTGAGGCGCGCTATGGCTGGAAGCCGCTGCGCGA
>JALOSO010000255.1 GCA_025458385.1 Paracoccaceae bacterium
AGGGGGGCGCGGGGGGTGGGCAGGCCGATATCGGCGTACCAGAAGCTGACGTCGCCCTGTTTCATTCACAGATACCAGTCATGTTCGCGTGGCAGAATATCGGCCATGAAGGCGTTGAATTCGCTGCGTTTGATGGCGGCATAGGCGGCGGGGTAGCGCGGGCCGAAAGAAGCGGTCAGGAAGGTCGATGCCTCCATTCGCGCACAAGCATCCCAGAGGGTGAGGGGCATCGCGGGGTCCACTTCGGCCCCGGCGTTGCCGGTGCTTTCGGGGGTTGGGGTGAGTGCGTTGGTCAGGCCATGGTGCATACCTGCCAGCATGGCGGCCATGACGAGGTAGGGGTTGGCGTCGGCCCCGGCGATGCGGTGTTCGATGCGGCGGGCGGCGGGGGGGCCTGCGGGGATGCGGAAGGCGACGGAGCGGTTATTGCGGCCCCATGTGGTGTTGACGGGCACGAACTGATCCGGCGCAAAGCGGCGGTAGGCGTTCAGGTTGGGCGCGAAGAACGCCATGGCGTCATAGGTGGTGGCCTGCAGGCCGGCGATGGTATGGCCAAGCAGGCGGGGGCCATCGGGGGTGGTGTCGTCAAAGGCGTTGCGGCCCATGGCATCCTGCAGGCTGGCATGGATATGCAGGCCGGAACCGGACTGATCGGCAAAGGGTTTGGACATGAAGGTGGCGTCAAGCCCGTGCGCGTTGGCGACACCCTTGATGGCGCGGCGCAGCATCAGGGCATGGTCGCAGGCCAGCACCGGATCAGCGACATGGCCAAGGTTCACCTCAAACTGGGCGGCGCCATATTCGGCGGTTGCGGCACCTGCGGGGATGTTCTGCGCCACGCAGGCGGCGTCGATCTGGGCCAGCAGGGGCCCCCATTCATCCAGCTTGTCAAAGGCAAGGACGCGCGCACCAGCTGGGGCGCGGCCGATGCGGGCAGGGGTGGCAGCCGCAAGAACGCCCGTATCGTCGCGACGCACAAGGTAGAATTCCAGCTCGCAGGCGGTAACGGGGGTGAGGCCAAGCGGGGCAAACCGGTCGACGATCCGGGAAAGGATGTGGCGGGGGTCGAACCACCAGCCTTGCGCGCCCTCTGGCGGGGCGGGGGCGATAAGAACCTGGGCCGTGTCGGTGGCCCATGGAACGGGCGTAAGCGTGCCAGGGATGGGGAAGGACGTGGCGTCGGGGTCGCCGTCGGAAAAGCCGATGCCGTTGACATCCCAGCAGGTTCCAAGGGCATCAAGGGTGGTGATGCCCGCGCAGAAGGCAACGCCGCCGGACCAGACCTTGGCCGCATCGCGGATGGGATAGCGTTTGCCGATGGCGGTGCCGCAGAGATCAAAGCTGACGGCATCGAGAAAGCGCGTGTTGGGGTGGGCTGACAGGTAAGCGTCGAGTTCTGCAGGCATGGGGCACCATCATTTGTGCCCGAACGCTAGCCCGGCAGCCCCTTTTGGGCAAGCGCGGCGGCTTGGATTGCAGGGCCTCCCCTCCCCCCGCGTGGGGAGGGGGCAGGGGGTGGGGGTCAGCCCCCCAGGGCGCGCAAAAGATCGGGCGACGGCAGGCCCGTGACGGCAATGCCGCGTGCGGCCTGATAAGCGCTGATCGCGGCCTTGGTCTTGTTGCCGATCACGCCATCGGTGCCGCCTGTATCGAACCCCGCCGCCGTCAGCCGCTGCTGCAGGCTTTGGCGCTGCACCTTGGTCAGGCCGAATTCATCGGGGGGGAAGCTGCCGCGAATGGGGCCGCCGCCACGCAGGCGGTCTGACAGATGCCCCACGCCGATGGCGTAGTTTTCGGCGTTGTTATAGCGCAGGATGGCGTTGAAATTGCGGGTGATCAGAAAGCCCGGGCCGGATGCCCCTGCGGGCTGGATCAGCGAAGAGGCGCCGCTTGGCAGGCTGCCACTGGCGGCCTGAATGCCCAAGGCGGCCCAGTCAGCCGCACTGCGGCCATTGCCCCGGCCAGAGGGGCCGGAATAGCCAGCGGGAACAATGACTTCAACCCCCCAGGGCAGGCCGCGCGTCCATCCGGATTGCGCAAGATAATTGGCGGTCGAGGCGAGGGAATCCGTGGGGTCATCAGACCAGATATCCCGCCTGCCATCACCGTTGAAATCAACAGCGAGCGACAGGTAGCTGGTGGGGATGAACTGCGTATGCCCCATGGCCCCGGCCCAGCTGCCGACCATGTTGCCGGGCGTGGTGTCGCCGTTCTGCAGGATGCGCAGCGCGGCGATCAGCTGCTCTTCAAAGAACGCGCCGCGTCGGCCCTCATAGGCAAGGGTGGACAGGGCGGCGACGATGGGAATGGAACCGCGGCGGGTGCCGAAGAAGGACTCAAGGCCCCAGACGGCTGCCACGACATTGCCTTCGACGCCATAGCGCGCCTCGACAGCGGACAGGACGCTGCCATATTGCCTGACGGCCTGCGCGCCGGTCGACAGGCGTTCGTCGGATGCGGCAATCGAGAGGTAATCTTCAAGCGAACGCTTGAACTCGGTCTGGTTGCGGTCGCGTTCGATCACACCGGGCAAGAAGCCCGCTGCCCGAAAGGCGCTGTCGATGGTGGATTGCGGAATGCCCTTGGCGGCGGCGCGCGATTTGAACCCGGCAACCCAGGCATCATAACCGGCGTCGGGGACCGGTGTCATGCCGGGTTCGGCGATGGACTGGCCGACAACCCGCGCCCCGCCACCCCCGATGCAGCCCGCCAGCGTGGTGGCAACCAGACCGCTTGTGAATACCCGCCGTGTAACCTGCATGATCCGTCCCTTTGTTGCTTTGGCCGCGACAATAGCCGATCGCCGGGCAGGGGCAAACCCTGTCCGCGGCGACCCGCCAACCCCTGCCAGCCTTACAGCGCAGGCGCGGCTTTGCCTGGCTTTGCGGTGTCGCCTGCCGCCCAGTCACCGGCAAGAAGTGCAGACCAGACCAGACCTGCCATTGGCGCGCCCGTATTGCCGAACAGGCGCACTGCCGTAACCTCAAGCAGCTGCTGGGGCAGCGCATCCGACAGATCGACCAGCAAGCCTGCAGCGACCCGCGTCTGCGCCAGCGATTGCGGCACCCAGGCCAACGCCACGCCAACGGCCGCCAGTTCCAGCGCCGCCAGCGTCAGCGCCGTTTCGGCCTTTGGCACCGGGCGAGTGAAACTGCGCACGCGGGGCAACAGCCCGTGTTCCAGCACATGCCCCAGAAACACATCCTGCGGATAGGCGATATAGGGCAGCTCCCCCTTGGCAAACCGGGCGTTCAGACCATCGATGGCCGCCGCGCCAATGACCGGGATCAAACGGTCCGTGCCAATGACCTCGGTTTCGACAAAGGCGGCGCTGATCGGGTGCTCGGCGCCCGGCAGGCGATAGACAACGGCAATGTCGGCCTGCCGCGACAGCAGCAGCGAAAAGCATTCGTCCAGATTGGCTGACCGCAGGCGCACATGCGTATCATCATCACGCGCAAGAATGTCTTTCAGCAAAAGCGGCGTCAGGGCTGTGGTCAAGGCATGCTGGCTGGCAATCGTCATCCGGTTTGACGCCAGCCGCGCCCCACGTTGCAGATCAACCACAAGCTGGCGCAGATCATCGGCAAGCCGGGCGATCTGGCCGCGCTGTTCTGCCGTTGTCGGGCGCAATTGCACGGGTTTGCGCGCGCGATCGAACAGTTCGACGCCGATCTGGTCCTCGATATGCTGGATGCGGCGGGAAAATGCAGATTGCGTCAGGCGTCGGCGATCTGCGGCCTCTTGAAAAGAGCCGGTTTCGGCAACAGCCAGCAGGTCTTCCAGCCATTCCAGACGCATATCGCCCCCCAAACATGCATTTTTTGCATTTTATAAGTGCGATTTCGAATTTGCAAAGCAATCTGTTCTCTGCAACTTTCGTGATCAGCAAGTCTGACAAGGAGCGCCTGATGCACCTTTCCCGGTTTCCCCGCGTGTTTCTGGCCCATTTGCCAACGCCGCTTGAACGGCTTGACCGGCTAAGCCGCGAACTTGGCGGGCCGGAAATCTGGATCAAGCGGGATGATTGCACGGGGCTGTCAACGGGCGGCAACAAGACGCGCAAACTGGAATTTCTGATGGCCGAGGCGCAGGTGATGGGCGCGGATCTGGTGATGACGCAAGGGGCGACACAATCGAACCATGCGCGCCAGACAGCGGCCTTTGCGGCCAAGCTGGGTATGGCGTGCCATTTGCTGCTGGAAGATCGGACAGGGTCAAACAACCCGAATTACAACGGGAATGGCAATGTCCTGCTGGATCACTTGCACGGGGCCACAACCGAAAAGCGGGCGGGCGGCCTTGATATGCAGGCCGAAATGGATGCGGTGGCCGCGGGGATGCGCAAGGCCGGGCGCAAGGTTTATGTCATTCCGGGCGGGGGGT
>JALOSO010000256.1 GCA_025458385.1 Paracoccaceae bacterium
ACAGGACCCAGCCACGCTACCGCCAACCTTTGATGTCGTGCGGATCGAACCCGATGGGGCGGCGTTGATTGCGGGCCGCGCTCCACCGGATGCGCAGATTTCGCTTTTGCTGGACGGGGTGCAGGAAACCCGGGTGCAGACGGATTCCTCGGGCAATTTTGTTGCGCAGTTTACCGTGCCGCCGAACCCGGCACCGCGCTTGCTGGGCCTTGTGGCAACGCTTGCGGATGGCACCACGCTGGAAGGGGCAGAGACCGTTGCCATCGCGCCGATCATCGCCACCGTGCCCGAAGCAACGGCCACGCCAGCGCCAGAGGCGGCCCCCGTGGCGCCCGCGCCCCTGCTTTTGACAGATGAGGGGGCGGAAGTGTTGCGTGCGCCCGAGGCTGTCGCCGCGGGCGATCCTGTGCCGGTCACGCTGGATGCGATTTCCTACGCACCTGACGGGGCCGTGCAACTGGCCGGGCGCGGGCAAGGCGGGGCAACCTTGCGCATCTATCTTGACAATGCGGCGGTGGCCGATGCGGCAGTGCCGGCAGACGGCGCATGGGCGCTGACCCTGCCGGAAACGGCGCCAGGCATCTATACCCTGCGCATTGATCAGCTGGCCGCCGATGGGGCCGTGACCGCGCGCACCGAGACACCCTTCAAACGCGAGACGCTGGAGGCGCTGGCGCTGGCGATCACACCAGCGCCCGCCGCCCCGGAACCTGCTGCACCTGCACCAACCACCCCCGAACCTGCCGCCCCCGAACCTGCCGCTCCGCAACCTGCGGCCCCTGAACCTGCCGCCCCGGCCCCTGTGCCCGCAGAACCGGCAACGTCTGAACCCGTCGCCCCTGCGCCCGCTGCACCCGAACCCGCAGCCATCGCGCCAACGCCCGCAGCACCCGTGGCTGCGGCAGCGCCTGCAGCGCCTGTGGCCCCGGTGACAATCACCGTGCAGCCCGGCTTTACGCTATGGGGCATTGCGACGGATATGATGGGTGAGGGCACGATGTATGTTCAGGTGTTCGAGGCGAACAAGGACAAGATCCGCGACCCCGACCTGATCTATCCCGGTCAGGTCTTCACTCTTCCGCAGGAGTAGCGGAGAGGGTCGGCATGGCAAGATCGCGCTTGGCCATGCAACAGGCCTTTACCTCGGCATCGCCAAGGCAGCAGTCGTTCAGCAGATGACCGATCAAGCCGCCCATGATGGCCCTGTCCACCGAATAGATCACTTGCCGCCCGTCACGGCGTGACCGGATCAGACCCGCGCCTTCCAGCGTGGCCAGATGAAATGACAGGGCCGAGGCCGATATGCCAAGACAGCCAGCCAAGGTGCCCGCCGCATGGCCCTGCACACCCATCAAATGCCGGATCAGCGCCAACCGTTGCGGATTGGCAAGCGCTTGCAGGGCGACAAGGGCTTTACTCTGGTCCATTGCTCGACTATTCAACAAAACTTGAAATGACCCTAGCCGAAACGCCCGCCCGGATCAATCGCCCTGGCCCTGCGTTTGCCACGAGGCGATAGATGAACAGACCCCAATTGCAGAAACCCGCCAGCGGCTGGCAAACCATGCGGCGCGTCGGCCCATATCTGTGGCCCCCCGGTCAAACATGGATCAAACGGCGCGTCGTGCTGGCCATGGCCTTTTTGCTGCTGTCAAAGCTGATCTCGGTCACCACCCCCTACCTTTACAAACTGGCGGTCGATGCCCTGGGCGGGGCGGAACCGACACCGGTGATGATGATGCTGCTGACGGCGGTCGGCCTGACCGTGGCCTATGGCGTGGCCCGCCTGGGTGTCGTGCTGTTTGCCGAAATGCGCGATGCGGTCTTCGTGCGGGTGGGGCAACGCGCCTTGCGCCGTTTGGCGCTGGAAACATTCACGCATATCCACCGGCTTTCCCTGCGCTATCACATCACGCGCAAGACCGGCGGCCTGTCGCGCATCATCGAACGCGGCGTCAAGGGCGTGGATTTCCTGCTGCGCTTCATGCTGTTCTCGATCGGGCCATTGGTGCTGGAACTGACAATGGTCGCCATCATCTTTGCCGGGCTTTTCGGCTGGCTCTATTCGGTCGTCGTCGTGGTGACGATCGTGCTTTACGTCACCTTCACCTTTCGCATCACTGAATGGCGGGTGAAAATCCGGCGCGAGATGAATGATCAGGACACGGATGCCAATCAAAAGGCGATCGACAGCCTGCTGAACTTTGAAACCGTCAAGTATTTTGGGGCCGAAGCCCGCGAGGCCGCGCGTTATGATCTGGCGATGCAGCGTTATGAGGTGGCTGCCGTCAAGACCGGGCTGTCGCTGTCGTTCCTCAACATCGGGCAATCGGTGATCATCACATCCGGCCTTGTTGCGGTCATGGTCATGGCCGCCATGGGCGTGCAGGCCGGGGTGCTGACGGTTGGCGATTTCGTGATGGTCAACGCCTATATGATCCAGATCACCTTGCCCCTTGGCTTTCTGGGCACGGTCTACCGGGAAATCCGTCAGGCCCTTGTCGATATGGGCGAAATGTTTGGCCTGCTGGGCCAACCGGCCGAGGTGGTGGACAGGCCGGGCGCGCAGGCGCTGGCCCTGCGCGGGGCGGCAGTGACCTTTCGCGATGTGCATTTCGCCTATGAGCCGGATCGCCAGATCCTGAAGGGAATCACCCTGCATGTCAGGGCGGGCGAACGGGTGGCGCTTGTCGGGCCGTCGGGTTCGGGCAAATCGACCATCGGGCGGCTGCTGTTCCGGTTTTATGACGTGACGGCCGGTGCGGTAGAGATCGACGGGCAGGATATCCGTGATGTGACACAAGACAGCCTGCACGGGGCAATCGGTGTCGTGCCGCAGGATACGGTCCTGTTTAACGACACGATCCGCTACAACATCGCCTACGGCCGCGAAGGTGCAACGCAACACGAGATCGAGGCCGCCGCGAAAGCCGCGCGCATCCATGACTTTATCCTGCGCCTGCCCGAAGGCTATGACACAACGGTGGGCGAACGCGGGCTTAAACTGTCGGGTGGGGAAAAGCAGCGGGTGGGCATCGCGCGCACGCTGCTGAAAGACCCGGCGATCCTGCTGCTGGATGAGGCGACAAGTGCGCTTGACAGCCAGACCGAGGCTGACATTCAGGACAGTCTGCGCGACATGGGGCAGGGGCGAACCGTGATTACCATCGCGCATCGTCTGTCGACAATCGCGGATGCTGACCGGATCGTCGTGCTCGAGGATGGTCGGATCATCGAGGAAGGCACACATGACATGCTGATTGCGCGCAACGGGCGGTATGCCGCGATGTGGGCGCGCCAAAGTCAGGATGAGGCGGTCGCTGCGTGACAGCGGCAGGCCGCCGGGTGCCCTTGGCGAAGTCACGGGCAGGGTGGGCTGCAGGGCTTGGCAACAAAGCCGGTTCCCGTGTAAGACAGGCCAAAGGGCGGAGGCAGACGCGTGAGCAATAACGACAGTTTCATTGACGAGGTGACCGAAGAGGTCCGCCGCGACAAGTTGTTTGCCCTGTTCCGCAAATACGGCTGGATCGGCATTGTGGCGGTTCTGGGCATCGTCGGCGGCACCGCCTGGAATGAATGGCAGCAATCGCAGCAAGAGGCGCGGGCGCAGACCTTTGGCAATGCGGTGCTTGACGCCTTTGATCTTGGCGCGCCGGCAGAGCGGATCGCCGCCTTGCGCGATGTGCCCGCAACCGGGGCGCAGGCGGGCCTTCTGGGCCTGATGCTGTCCACTGACCCCGAGGCTGACAAGACAGCCGCGCTTGCAGCACTTGATGCCGTGGCGGCAGATCAGGCCCTGGCCCCTGTTTACCGTGACCTTGCAGTGCTGCGGCGGGTGCTTGTTGCGGGTACAGAGATGCCGCTTGCGGAACGGCGCACGGCGCTGGAAGGGATTGCGGTCGCCGGGCGCCCCTACCGGGTGCTGGCCCAGGAACAACTGGCAATTCTGCTGATCGAAGAGGGGGACAGCGCCGGGGCAATTGCCATGCTGACCAGCCTTCTGTCCGATCAAGAGGCCAGCGTCGGCCTGCGGGCACGGGCAGGGCAGTTGATTGTCGCACTTGGTGGTTCGCTGCCTGAAGCAGGTTAGGAATGGGGGCGCGGGCGTGAAGATCCAGCTTGTCGGATATGTGGCCATCTGCGCGCTTGCGGCCTGCGCACCGCGCGAGGTGATCCTGCCGGGCGAACGCTTTCCGGTACGGGCCGATCTGGCAGACAGCCTGCCCGTCGAAGGGCAGCCCGCACCGGTGGCCCCGGCGGCCAATGCCGCAAACGAAAGCCGGCCGATCAGTTTGCCGGGGGCGGTGGCGAATGCCGATTGGACACACCGGGGTGGAAACGCGCGTCACCAGCAGCCGCACGGCAGCCTGTCGGCGACGCCGCAA
>JALOSO010000257.1 GCA_025458385.1 Paracoccaceae bacterium
CTGGTGCCGACACAGGGCACGGCCTACACCTCTGTCGCCAAGTATACACCGGCCTCGAACATCTATCAGGCCGAGGTGCGCCAGCCCCTGCTGACCGTCGCCCCCGGTGCGACACAGACCGCCGTGCAACAGCTTTATGCCGGTGCAAAGGAATGGGAAACGATCCGCAGCTATCAGTCCGGCGGCATCGCGGGCTTTATCGACAGCATCGACTGGGGCTGGTTCTATTTCCTGACCAAGCCGATCTTTGCTGTGCTGCACTGGCTGAACGCGCAGATCGGCAATATGGGCTGGGCAATCATCGGCCTGACCTTCATCCTGAAGATCCTCGTGCTGCCGCTGGCCTACAAATCCTATGTCTCAATGGCCCGGATGAAGGAACTTCAGCCCGAGATCGAGGCGCTGAAGGAACGCACGGGCGACGACAAGCCGCGCTTTCAGAAGGAAATGATGCAGCTTTACAAGGACCGCAAGGTGAACCCCGCCGCGGGTTGCCTGCCGATCTTGATCCAGATCCCGATCTTCTTTGCCCTTTACAAGGTGATCTACGTCACCATCGAGTTGCGCCACGCGCCGTTCTTTGGCTGGCTGACAGACTTGTCGGCCCCTGATGCGTCGTCGCTGTTCAACCTGTTCGGTCTGCTGCCCTGGGATGCGCCGGCCACGGGCAGCCTGCTGCATCTGATTTTCCTTGGCATCCTGCCGATCATTCTGGGCATCACGATGTGGTTGCAGCAAAAGCTGAACCCGGCCCCCACGGACCCCGTGCAGCAATCGATCTTTGCCTGGATGCCCTGGGTCTTCATGTTCATGATGAGCAGCTTTGCCAGCGGCCTGATCGTCTACTGGATCACCAACAACACGATCACCTTCCTGCAACAATATATCATCATGCGCAGCCACGGGCACAAGCCTGATATCTTTGGCAACATCCGCAAAGGCTTTGCCCGCAGCCCTGCGGCGGCGGCAAATGTTGCGCCTCCCTCACCACCAAAGGCCACGCCGCCGGTGCCGCCACCAGCCGCAAACAGCGGGGCAGCCCCGCGCAAGCGGCGGCCGCGCAAATGACAACAGCGCGCCTGGCCCATATCGTGCGCCACCCGATCAAGGGCCACGGGCGCGAGGAAATGGGCCATGTCGACCTGACAGCCGGGGCCTGCCTGCCCTTTGACCGGCACTGGGCCGTGGCGCATGAGGCAGCGCGGCTTACGGGGGCCTGGGTGCCCTGCGCCAACTTCACGCGCGGGGCCAAGGCGCTGACGCTGATGGCGATCACAAGCACGCTGGACGCAGAAACGCGGACGGTCACGCTGCACCATCCCGAAGCGGGGCGGCTGACGTTTCAGCCTGACGATCCGGCGGAATGGCCGCGGTTTCTGGATTGGGTGGGGCCGATGTCGCCTGTGGGCCGGGCGCAGCCTGCGCAGATTGTATCTGTCGGGCGGGGGATGACGGACAGTGAATTCCCGTCAGTTGCGATCTTGTCGATGACCACGCTGCGCGACATGTCGGCGCGGATGGGGCAGGACCTGTCGATCCACCGCTGGCGCGGCAATCTGTGGCTGGAGGGCGTGCCCTTGCGGGCAGAAGAGGATTGGCCGGGGCGGGTGATACGCATTGGCAGGGCGGTCTTGCGAGTGGAGGAGCGGATCACGCGCTGCCGCGCAACGACGGCGGACCCGGAGACGGGGCTTGCAGCGGGTGATACGCTGGCGGCCTTGCAGGCGGCCTATGGGCATCAGGATTTCGGAGTGTACGCGACGGTGCTGGAAGGCGGGCCGGTCGCCGTGGGCGACGCATGGGTGCTGCAATGAACTTGCCCTTCCCCTTGGCAGAGGCACCGGATGACGCCGCGCGCGAGGCCGGGCGGCTGCTGTTCGCGGGGCCCGTGGATTTCGTGAAGGGCGTGGTGGCAATGTCGGGCCTGCCACCGGCGGACCGGCTGGAGGTCTGCTTTGCGGGCCGGTCGAACGTGGGGAAATCAAGCCTGATCAACGCGTTGACCGGCCGCAAGAATCTTGCACGCGCCTCAAACACACCGGGCCGCACGCAAGAGATCAACTTTTTCGCACTGGGCGATACGCGCTACATGGTCGACCTGCCGGGCTATGGCTATGCCGAGGCGCCGGTGGCTGTGGTGGCGAAATGGCAGGCCTTGCTGCGCGCCTACCTGGCCGGGCGCCAAACCCTGCGCCGCGCATTCGTGCTGATTGACACCCGCCATGGCGTCAAGGCTGTGGATCAAGAAATTCTGATGTTGCTTGACCGGTCTGCCCTCGCGTTTCAGGTGGTGCTGACAAAGGCCGACAAGGTTTCTGCGACCGAACGGGCGGCGACCATCGAACAGGTGCGCGGGGCGCTGGCGAAACATCCGGCGGCCTATCCGGAGCTGGTCGTCACAAGTTCGGAAAAGGGCGACGGGATCGAAACCTTGCGGGCCATCATCGCAACGCTGGTCTGACTGAAAATTTTAGTACTAAAATTTTCAGCTGCCGTCACACGTGCTGACCGCCATTGATCTGCACTTCTGTGCCCGAAATATAGCTGGACGCGTCATTGCACAGGAACCAGATGGCATCAGCCACCTCGCGCGGTTGGCCAAGGCGGCGCAGCGGCAGGTTTTCCACAATCTTGTCAGTGCCGGGGGAAAGGATGGCGGTTTCCACCTCACCCGGCGCAATCGCGTTGACGCGCACGCCAAGGGGACCGAAATCATGGGCCATTTCACGCGTCAGCGCGCTGAGCGCGGCCTTTGATGTCGCATAGGCCGCACCTGCAAAGGGATGGACGCGCGACCCCGCAATCGAGGTGACATTGACGACAGAACCCTTTGCAGCCGCAAGTTCATCTTGCAATCCACGGGCCAGCACCACGGGGGCAAAGAAATTCACGTGAAAGACATGGCCCCAGGTGCGCAGATCGGTGTTCAGCGTGGTCAGCCGCGCCCCGCCCTCGCCCTTTGGGCTGATCCCTGCATTGTTGACCAGCGCATGCAAACGCCCGCCCAGCTTGGCCTTGATCACCTCGATGGCCACAATCGTCTTGTTCGGATCGGCAAGATCAATCTCGATATGGTTCTCTTCGCCCCCCGGCCAGGGGCAGCGGGGATCAAAGGGCAGGCGCGAGCAGGTCAGCACGCGCCAGCCTTCGGCCCCAAAGCGCTTGACGGTGGCATGGCCGATGCCGCGCGAGGCACCGGTGAGGACGAGGGTCTTTTGATCGGGGGTTTTCTGTTCGGTCATGGGCTTACCTTACCTTTCCAGTCAGGAATGGCAAGCGCTTGGCAGGGGGGGGCAAAGCCGGTATCCAAACGCCAACCGGAGGCCGCGATGAGAAAGCAAACCATGACCCTGAATGATTCCATTGCGACAGCACGCGTGCTGAGTGAGGCGCTGCCCTATCTGCAGCGGTATTCGGATGCAGTGGTCGTGGTGAAATTCGGCGGCAATGCGATGGGCGATGATGCCGCCATGGCAGAATTCGCGCGGGACATCGTGCTGATGCGCCAGGTGGGGCTGAACCCGGTTGTCGTGCATGGCGGCGGGCCGATGATCAACGAAATGCTGTCAAAGCTGGGGATCAAGTCGGAATTCGTGCGGGGCAAGCGGGTGACGGACAAGGCCACGGTTGAGGTGGTGGAGATGATCCTGTCAGGCCTTGTGAACAAGCGGATCGTGCAGGCGATCAACGATCAGGGTGGCCGCGCCGTGGGCATTTCGGGCAAGGATGATGACCTGATGGTCTGCGTGGCGGATGACCCGGAACTGGGCTTTGTGGGCCGCCCGGTTGAGATGAACGTGGAAGTGCTGCGCGATCTCTATGCGGCGGGGCTGATTCCGGTGGTGGCACCGGTGGCGACGGGGATGGCGGATAACGAGACGTTCAATGTGAACGGCGATACGGCGGCGGGGGCGATTGCGGGGGCGCTGAAGGCGGACCGTTTGCTGCTGCTGACGGATGTGGCGGGGGTAAAGAACGCAAGCGGAGAGGTGATGACGCAGATTTCCCCGGATGAAGTGCGGGCGATGATTGCGGACGGGTCGATCAGCGGCGGGATGATCCCGAAAACGGAAACGGCGCTGCTGGCGATTGAACAGGGCGTGCGGGCGGTGACGATCATGGACGGGCGCACGCCAAATGCCTGCCTGCTGGAATTGTTCACGGATCACGGAACAGGCTCGCAGATCCGGTCAACCGAGCCGCGGGTCAAGCCGCGCGTGCGGCGGTGATGCTGGAAGAGCGTCTGGCGGAACACGGCCTGACCGTGCTGGGCGGGTTTCATGCGAAGGATGATGATACGTCCCTGCCAAAGGGCACGCGCACGCTGCTGATGCTGGGGCCTTTGCCGGGGTTCTGGCC
>JALOSO010000258.1 GCA_025458385.1 Paracoccaceae bacterium
CAGCGGGCCGCCGTTTTCCTGCAGGATCAGGGCATCACTGACAGAAACCGCACCCGTCGCCGCATCATGGGCGATCACGATCTGGTCCTGAAACACCGTCTGCTGCCGGTTCGTATCGGTATCGCAGACATAAACGATTGGCGCGGCAAGAAGCGTTGACGGCAGACCGGCCGCAAGCAAAGCAAGGAAAAGGCGCATGAGGGGGCCCTAGGATGATGCGTCCAGTTCGCTGCCGGGCTGGGCGCTGTGGGTCAGCAAGCCCAACATGTATGGCGCAACTGACCGAAAGCACACAAGGGTCTTCGGCCCAGAAGGCTGCGGCAACCTGTGCCGCGCGGCTGCGGCGGATTTCGCCGGGAGCCATGGTGGCAATGTCGGCGGGTGTCAGCTTCGCCAGCACCTGATCGGCTTTGCCGCCCGTGATGCGGAACACGGCACGCGCATCGGATACATCGACGGCAAGGTGGTGGTCGGCCTTCATGGTCTTGGCGATTGTGGCCAGCGCATTGGTGACCTGATCGTAAGGCATGATGAGCAGAAGTTCATCTGGCGCCATCCACGCCGCGCCAAACGCGCCGTCCTTCACGATACGGCGGGGGGCGGGCATGGCCATGCCGGTGGCAGCCTTGACGGCTTTCGACAGGGATTTGACGTCATGCTTGCAACGCAGGGTGATCATGCCAAGGGGGCCGATCTCGCTGATGTCGGCAAAGCCGGCATAGCTGGCGTGGTTCAGGGGGCTGACGGGATCAGACATTCTGCTGCGCGCCTTCCTTGTCATAGAACACCGGATCGACAATGCGCGCTTTGACAGTGCCGCCTGTGACCGTGTTGAACTCAACCGTTTCGCCCATGCGTTCGGGCCCCTTGTGGATCAGCCCCATGGCGATGCCGCGCTTTAACGTCGGGCTGTAATAGGTTGATGTCACGCGCCCTTCGGTGTTCCGCTGGCCATTGGCATTCGTGCCGGGGGCCACGGCATAGCTGCCATCCGGGATGACCGAACCGTCAAGCGTTTCCAGCCCGACCAGGCGCCAGCGATCAGGCGACGCAAGGTGATTGCGCATCTGACCACGTTTGCCCAGATAGTCTTCTTTCTTCTTCGAGATCGCCCAGGACAGGCCCAAGTCCTGCGGGATGACCGTGCCATCCGTCTCATCGCCGATCATGATGAACCCCTTTTCGGCGCGCATGACGTGCAGCGCCTCTGTGCCATAGGGCATCACGCCAAGGCTTTCACCCGCCGCCATGCAGGCCGCCCAGAAGGCCGCACCATGGCTGGCAGGAACGGCGATTTCATAGGAAAGCTCGCCCGAGAAACTGATCCGGTACACCCGCACCGGGAACCCGCCCAACGTGCCGTCGGCCCATTGCATGAACGGCAGGGTTTCGCGCGAAACATCCATCCCGCCAAGGGTTTCCAGCAACTGCCGCGCCTTTGGGCCGACAACCGCCACTTGCGCATATTGCTCGGTCACATTGGCGGTATAAACCTGCCAATCCCACCATTCGCATTGCAGCCAGTCTTCCATCCAGCCGTGAATGCGGTCCGCCCCGCCTGACGTGGTATGGCACAGGAACGTATCCTCACTGATCCGCGCCACCACGCCATCATCCGACAGGAACCCCTGTTCATTGCACATCAGCCCATAGCGGCACTTGCCCACGGGCAGCGTGCTCATCACGCCCGTATACAGCATATCCAGAAACCGCCCCGCATCCGGCCCCTTGACGATGATCTTGCCAAGGGTCGAGGCATCAAGCAGCCCCACATTTGTGCGGGTGTTGATCACCTCGCGCGCGACCGAGTCCGCGTGGCTCTCACCCTCACGCGGAAAGGTATAGGGGCGGCGCCACAGGCCCACGGGTTCGAAATAGGCGCCTGCCGCCTCGTGCGCGTCGTGCATCGGCGTGCGGCGCAGGGGTTGGAAGATGTCACCCCGCGCCTCACCGGCCAGCGCGCCCAGCGTCACCGGCGTGTAAGGCGGGCGGAAGGTGGTGGTGCCGACCTGCGGGATATCTTCATTCAAAGCCTGAGAAAGCACCGCAAGACCGTTGATATTGCTCAGCTTTCCCTGATCTGTCGCCATGCCCAAAGTGGTATAGCGCTTGGTATGTTCAACGCTCTCATACCCCTCGCGCGCTGCAAGCTGCACGTCGGATACTTTCACATCATTCTGATAATCCAGCCACATTTTGGTGCGCAGCTTGATGCCCGCCCCCTGCGGCGTGACCCAAGCCGCCTCCATCGGCGCTTCACCCGCGCCGATGCCATCGCCATTCGCCGCCCCCACGCAGGCAACCATCGCGCTGCCGTCATGGTTCACCGGCGGCTTGGCCGGGTCAGGGCGGAACATCGCACAGCCCACATCCCACATCAGCTTGCCGCCGCAATGCGAATACAGATGCACCACGGGCGACCAGCCGCCCGACATCGCCACGGCATCGCAGGCGATCTCTTCCAGCACCGCCCCTTCGCCCGCCTGCAAGCAGACCTGCACGCCCGTCACGCGTTTGGAACCCTTGACCTTCGCAATCGCCCGGCCCGCCTCCACCCGGATCCCCGCTGCACGCACCTGTGCAGGCAGATCGCCCGTCACCGCTGCCCGCACATCCAGCACCGCCGCCACATGCAGCCCTGCCGCGTGCAAGGCCAAGGCCGTGCGATAGGCGTCATCATTGTTCGTCACAATCACCGTGCGGTCGCCCGGTGACGTGGCATAGTTCACCACATAATCACGCACCGCACTGGCCAGCATCACCCCGGGAATATCATTTCCCGCGAAGGACAAAGGCCGCTCAATCGCCCCCGTCGCCGCAATGATCTGCCCCGCCCGGATGCGCCACAGCCGCTGGCGCGGCCGCCCGTCGCCCGGCGTATGGTCGGCAATACGCTCATCCGCCAGCACATAGCCGTGGTCGTACACCCCCGCCCCCGTCGTGCGCAGGCGCATCGTCACGTTGTCCATAGCGCTGAGTTGCGCGACCAGCGGGCCCACATCCGTGCCATGGTCCACCGGCGCGCGCCCGCCCCAATGCGGCGTCTGCTCCAGCAATATCACGCGTTTCTTGGCCTTGGCCGCCTGCAAGGCAGCCTCCAGCCCCGCGATGCCGCCACCAATCACCAGAACATCACAATGCGCATAGGCCTGTTCATAGCGGTCTGCATCACGGTCCTTTGGCGCCTTCCCAAGGCCCGCCGACTGCCGGATCACCGGTTCAAACACATGTTTCCAAAAGGCGCGCGGGTGGATGAAGGTTTTATAGTAAAACCCGCCCGGCAGGAACCGTGCCAGCGTGTTGTTGATGACACCCACATCATATTCTAGGCTCGGCCAGTGGTTCTGGCTGGCGGCTTCCAGCCCGTCAAACAACTCCGTCATCGTCGCCCGTTGGTTCGGCTCCAGCCGCGCACCAGACCCGAGGTTGACCAGCGCGTTCGGCTCTTCCGGCCCTGCCGCCACAATCCCGCGCGGGCGGTGGTACTTGAAGCTGCGGCCCACCAGCATCTGGTCATTCGCCAGAAGCGCGGATGCCAGCGTATCGCCCTGATACCCGCGCATCCGGCGGCCGTTGAAGGTGAATTCGGTGGCGGCGGAACGGTCGATCAGACGGCCACCTTTGGCAAGACGTGTGCTCATTTGAATTCCCATCCCGGACGGCGGGCCTTGATCTTTGCGATGATTTCAGGCGGCGGCGCAGACACCTGCGCCGGGTATGTCCCGAACACCTCCAGCGTTGCCGTGCAGCGGGCCGCTAGGAACCACTTCCCACAGCCATAGGCATGCCGCCAGCGTTCAAAATGCACGCCCTTGGGGTTTTTGCGCGCGAACATGTAGGCTTCGAATTCGGCGTCCGAGGAGCCCGGCCCGAACCGTTTCAGATGCGCCTCATAGCCGGGGGAAAGCTCGGTTTCTTCGGCCATGACGCCGCAATAGGGGCATTCCAGGGTCAGCATGGTTGATACTCCGGTCGGGCCAAAGGTCGGATTGTTCGAACAATCCGAACCGGAATTTTTGAAAATTCCGGTCCAAATCCTTCGAAGGATTTGGGTGCGCTACAGGCCATCAATGCGCCACCCCAGCCGCCACTGATTCATCAATGAACTGGCCTTCCTTGAAGCGCCACATGTTGAACGCGGAGGCTAAAGGCCCCGGCTCTCCCTTGGCCATCAGTTCCGCCATCGCCCAGCCTGACCCCGGAATAGCCTTGAACCCCCCCGTGCCCCAGCCGCAGTTGATGAAGCAGTTGCCCAATGGCGTTTTCGAGATGATGGGCGAGCGGTCCCCCGTCATGTCCACGATCCCGCCCCATTGCCGCAGCATTTTCAGCCGTGAAAGCATCGGGAAGGTCTCGATCAGCGCGCGCAGGGTTTCCTCGATATGGTGGAACGACCCGCGTTGGGTATAGTTGTTGAACCCGTCCGTGCCCCCGCCAATCACCATCTCGCCCTTGTCGGACTGGCTCATGTAGCCGTGCACCGTGTTGGCCATCACCACCACATCCATGCAGGGCTTGATCGGCTCACTCACCAAAGCCTGCAAGGCGCAAGGCCACAGCCTCCACCGGCAGCCGGAAGCCTGCCATATCCGCCACTTGGCCCGAATGCCCCGCCACCACGATGCCCAGCTTCTTGCACCCGATGAAACCTTTGGAGGTTTCCACCCCGGTCACATTCCCGCCCTCGGAACGCACGCCTGTGACTTCGCACTGCTGGATGATGTCCATCCCCATCGCACTGCAGGCCCGCGCATAGCCCCAGGCCACCGCGTCATGCCGCCCCGTGCCACCCCGCGCCTGC
>JALOSO010000036.1 GCA_025458385.1 Paracoccaceae bacterium
CGGCAGCAAGACCCGCCTGCGCCGGATCACGCTGCAAAACGGCCGTAATGGTCAGGCCGCCCGCCCCGGCAAGGGCATTTGCGGCAGCCGTTGTTGCCTCTGCAAGCGGGCCGGGCCGCGCAACCACGGCAATCCGCGAAAGACCACGCGACAAGGCATAACTGAACATCGTTGCGACCGATTGCGCCGGTGTCACCCCCATGACAAACGCGCCAGAGCCACCCAGACTGTCATCATTCGAAAATGTGATCACGGGCCTGTGGCCCGCCACCGACACAACCCCCGCCGTCTGATCTGACCGCAGGGGCCCCAGCAAAACTTTTGCCCCGTTTTCAATGGCTTGCGTGGCAGCGGCCATGGCCCCTTCCGGCGTGTCCCGGGTATCGTAAATCCGTGGACCCTGATCTGACGGCCGTGATTGCGTGACAAGCGACGCGGCGCGCGCCATATTCTCACCCAGGGCGGCGGCCTCACCGGTGCGCGGCAACAACAGGGCAAAATCGCGTCCGCCACGCCCTGTCGTTGCGCCGACCCCGGCGCCGACATTGCCACAGGCTGTCAGAACAGACAGGCCAAGCGACGGAGCAAGGAAAGTTGTCGATCCAGATTGCAGAAACCCCCGGCGGGTCATTGTGGCGCTGGCGTCTGGTGCAGTGGTCATTGATCACCTTCCTTGGTTGCACGGCGGCTGGTGTTGCGGCTGTCGCGACCATGCCGGTCGCAACTGCGGCCAGAATGGCTGGGGTTGTCTTGCCCGAAGGCGTGGTGTTGACAGGCACGGTGCGGCAGGGCGCAGCGGGCTTTGCGGCCGGACATCAGGTCAGCTGGCAGACCAAGGCCGGACAGTCTGTTCGGCAGATGGGATGGGCGGCCGATGTGCAAATTGCCGGGCCGGACAGCCTGATCACGGGGCAGATGTTGCTGCGCGCAGACAGTGTCAGCCTTGCGCCGGTGCAAGGGCAAATCGGCTGGGCCCTGCTGGCCGCGCTGTTGCCGGGCATGGAGATCACCTGCACAACCCGGGCCGATGTCAACCTGACGGCGCTTGCCCAGACGGGGGCCGGGCGCATCGCCGAGGGGCAGATCAACCTTGCGGCAGGCACCTGCGCGCGTGTGGATGGCACTGTGGTTGACGTGCCCTTGCCCGCGCTTGTCGCCCGGATTTCGACAACGGCTGACGGGATAGCGCTGGACGCAACAGGCGCAGACCGGCCAGAGGTGCCACTTGGGCGGATTCTGGTAACCCCGGACGATCGGTTGCGCGTGACGGTCTTTGCCGCCGGGGCGGCCTTTGTGCCCGGCCTGCCTGTCAGTGGCGACAGCCAGATCGAACTGCCCTTGCAGCTGTTTGTGCCTTAGGGTGCGCCGGTCAGCCATTTGCCAATCCGTTCAACGATACGATGGGCAGCAGGATGGCCAGCACCATCGCCATCACAAGACCCCCCATCACCACCAGAATTGCGGGTTCAACCAGCGCCACCACGGCCTTGACCCAGGCATCCAGGTCGCGCTGCTGATCGGTTGCCGCATGATCAAGCGCGCGGCCAAGCTGGCCGGAAGCCTCGCCGCTGGCGACCATGGCCAACATGATGGCAGGAAAGACGGCAGCCTCGGATAGCGCGCGGTGCAAGGACATGCCTTGGCGAACCTTGTCCGTCGCGCCCTGCAGCCGCGCGCGAATATGGTGGTTTGCCACGACATCGGTCGCTGCGGTCAACGCCTCGACCAGTGGCACCTGGCTTTGCAGCAACGTCGCAAGCGTGCCCGCGCATTGTGTCGCGTTGATCCGCTGGACAAGGCGCAACCGGGCCAGACGTGCATGAAGGCGGATGCGATGACGGGGTTGGCGCAGCAGTTGCGCGGCAGCAAACAGCAGCAAAAACGTCACGAACATGGCATAAACTCCATAGTTCCGGACTGCATCACTGATCGTGATCAGCGCGCGTGTCAAAAGCGGCAGGTCAGCACCACGGTCACGAAACACCTTGACGATGTCTGGGACCACATAGGTCATCAGCAAGGTGATGATCATCAGACTGACAAAACCCAGCAAACCGGGGTAAAGCAGCGCAAGCTGCACGGATTGCCGGTTGCGTCCGCGATGTTCGACATGGTTCGCCAGATGCGCCATCACCCGGTCCAGCGTGCCTGATTGTTCGCCCGCCCGGACCGAAGCGCGATAAAACTCCGAAAAAGCGGCAGGAAACGCGGCAAGTGCATCGGCAAAGCTGCGCCCTTCCACAACGATAGTGCGCAAGTTCAACAGGATTGCCGCAGGTTTTGGCGGCTGGCCGCCCGCAATCGTTGCCAGCGCATCTTCAATCCGCAGGCCAGAGCCCAGCAGCGTGGCCATCTGGCGGGTGATCAGGATCAGACTGGCCTGTGACAGGCGCTGCGCTTGACCGCCTTTCAGCGTGCCAGCGGCGCGTGCTGGCGCGCGGGCTATCAGATCAAGCGGCAGCAGACCCTTGCCCCGCAGGGCTTGCCTTGCGCTGCTGGCCGTTGCGGCCTCGATCACGCCACTTTGCGCCCGGCCTGCGCTGTCGATCGCCCTGAACTGGAAAGCGGCCATGTCCGTCAGCCTTCCTGCACCACGCGGGCCACCTCTCTGACGGATGTCAGACCGGCCCTGATCAGGCGCAAACCGTCACGAACAAGGCCAAAATCGCCTGCATGCGCAACCTCTGTCATCGCAGCTTCGCTGGCGCCGGCGGTGATCATCGCGGCAAGTTGCTGATCAATGGCGATCACATCATAGATCCCCGACCGCCCGCGATACCCTTGCCCGTGACAGGCAGCACACCCGTTGGCGCGCGCCACTGTTTCGCCCGCCACAAGGCCGGGAACCAGCGCCGCTTCGGCGGACGTCGCGGGGCCGGTCGTCTTGCAGGTGGGGCAAAGGTGCCTGACCAGCCTTTGGGCGACCACGCCCACCAGCATCGGGGCCAGCAGGAACCGCTCTACCCCCATGTCGATCAGCCGTGCAATTGCACCGATGGCCGTGTTGGTGTGCAGGGTCGACAGCACGAAATGCCCGGTCATCGCCGATTCGACCGCCACTTGCGCTGTTTCGCGGTCCCGGATTTCGCCAACCATGATCACATCGGGGTCTTGTCGCAGAATCGCGCGCAACCCCCGGGCAAAGGTCAGTTCCGTGCGGGCATTGACCTGCATCTGTCCAACGCCATCGACCGAATACTCGATCGGGTCTTCGATTGTCATGATGTTGCGGCGGCTGTCGTTCAGATGATCAAGGCCCGCGTAAAGCGTGGTTGTCTTGCCAGACCCGGTTGGTCCGGTCACCAGAAGCATTCCATCGGGTCGTGACAGCATGCGGGCAAAGGTGGCGGCGTCCCGGGGGGACATGCCCAGTTTGTCCAGCCCAAGGCGTGTCGCGTCGCGGTCCAGCAGACGCATGACAACGCGTTCGCCATATTGGGACGGAATGGTCGAAACACGCACATCCACCTCGTGCCCGCCCACGCGCAGCGAAACCCGCCCATCCTGCGGCAGACGTTTTTCGGCGATGTCGAGCCGGGCCATCACCTTGATCCGGCTGACCAGAAGCGGGGCAAGGGCGCGTTTTGGTTCAACAACACTGCGCAAGATGCCGTCCACCCGCAGGCGCACGACAAGGCGGCGTTCCTGCGTTTCGATGTGAATGTCCGACGCGCCTTCTTTGATCGCCTCGGACAGCAGGGCATTGATCAGCCGCACGACAGGGGCATCGTCAGACTGGTCGAGCAGATCATCAACAATCGCCGTGCTGTCTGCCAGGCTCGCAAGGTCACCATCGGCCCCTGCCGCATCCGATGCCGCAACGGCATCATCCCGGTAGGTGGCAGCAAGACGGGCTTCGAACGCCTCGGGCGACAGGGCGATGAACTGGGGTGGTGATGGACAGATTCGTGCCGTTTCCGCCATTGCAGAGACTGTTATGCCTTCGCGCAGACCACAGGTCAGGGTGCCTTGTTGCCAGTCAAGAAGGATCCCGTGCTGGCGGGCAAAGCTGTATGGCAGGCGTGCGTCCATGGCGTCGGGCTACCTTGTGATCGAAAGCGTGGTGGCGACTTGCCCGGGTTCCGGGCGGCGTGTCAGTGTCAGTGCGGTGATGTGCAGGCCATGGTCGCGTTCCAGCATTTCAAGCCAGGGCAGCACGTCAGCAAAGGCTGCATCGTCAAGGCTGACCTCGGCGGCGTCTGCCGTTGGTTGCAGGCGACGGATGGTCAGCTGGAACAGGGCTGCGCTGTCAGCAAGGATGGTGGGGATCGGTTGATCCGAGACAGCCGTGCCGACAGGCAGGCCACTTGCCGCAATCGCGCTGATTTCAGCATGGGCGCTGGTATAGCGGCCGATATCGGCAAAGGCGGCGTCACGCTTTTGCAGCAAGGGCTGCCAAAGGCCTATGACCATACCGTATAGCAGCAGCGTGCCAGCCAGGGTGACAAGCAGCCATTTTTCGCGCGGGGTGCGCTGGGCCCAGAACATCATCAGATACCGCCCCCCTGCAGTGTCAAAGGTTGTTGGGCAAGACCATCGCCAGTGGTTGCGGCCCCCGCCGTCAGGGCAAAGCCTGCGTTGCGCAGCCCGGTTTCAGCCTGTTGCAGCGTGGCGATATCCGGGGCCTGCAGGGTAAGGGTCAGCTGGCCAACCCCGCCGTCATAGCGCAGGTCTGCCATCGTCACGGTTCCTGCAAGCGGGGCAAGGGCCGCCGTCGCCTGCGACAGCATCGGCAGGAATTGCGGGCTCTGGCTGCCGGGCGTGGTTGCAAGCAGCGTGGCGATCGCGATATCGACATCCCCAGCGGCCGTTGGCCCCATGACAGCAAGTGTCCCACGCAACCTGTCGACGACCATGGTTCTTGCCCGATCAAGCGCCCAGGCATCGGTCGCCAGAATGGCGGTATGGCCAAGGACGCCAAAGGCCAACAGTGCCGCCATGCGCTGCAGGTTGCGGGGCAGGGTCAGCGCATGCTGCAGCTGGCGGGCCTGCTGCAGGTCAAACCGGCGCAGGGCCGGATCAAGCACCGCAGGCAGGGCGGCGGTGCCGACAACCGTGAATTGCGGCTCTAGCGTGCCGCCATGCAGCATAAGGGCAGGCCGCCCGGCGGCCAGATGAAAGTACGGCAAGGCCGACTGGGTGGTCGCAAAACCCGCGCCGTCCGGCGTGCGCACCAGAACCCGCAGATCGCCATTGGCCCGTTCCGAGACCCAGACAGACCATTGCCCGGCGGCTGGCACCGGCAACAGCAGCGCATCGGGAACAAGCCGGGATCCTGGCAGTCGTGGGCAGGCGGCCAGCACATCACGGCCGATCACCGCAACCAGCCAGTCACCCTGACCAGCCGCCGCCGACAGCGCAGGTCCAAGCAGGATGTGAACAGAGTCAAGCGGTTGCGCAACCCGGTCTTCAACAGCAAAGGCGATTGCGGCGCGCCTTTGACCTGCCGTCATGGCCGGAAGCGCCTGTGCCAGCAACAGCACATGTTCGGTCGCAATCAATGTCACACCCGGCGGGGCTGCGGGCATGTCGGGGGCAGGGGAAAGGCGGGGCAGCACATCTGGCATGGGGGGTCACAACCGGCGGTTCGGGCGGGATTTCTGGTGAAGCAAAGGTTTTTTCGTCTGTTTCAGTTACGGGGTGAAACTTCGGAAGTTTCAGCTCGTATCCAAAATGTCGCTTGGGGGGATTTCGGGCCGTGCGGAACATCAGCCAGATTATTTTGTGGGTGCGGCAAGGCCGGAAAGCAGCGGCCGTGCAGCCGCCACGCGAAACGCAGGCAGGGGTGACGCTGATCGAGATGATGATCGTGCTGGTGATCATCGGGATCGTTGCAGCACTGGTTGTCCCGAATGTCATCGGTCGACCGGATGAAGCGCGGGTCGCCGTCGCCGAGGCCGATCTGCGCACAATTGCCGCCAGTCTTGAGATGTATCGGCTGGATAACCGCAGCTATCCCACGCCGGAACAGGGGCTTGGTGCGCTAAGCAGCATGCCATCGGCCCCGCCGCTGCCGCCGAACTGGGTGGCCGGGGGGTATCTGCCACAAGTGCCGCTTGACCCCTGGGGGCAGGCTTATGGCTATCGGGTTGCGGCGGGAAACGCCGGCTTTGAACTGCTGTCGTATGGAGCTGACGGGCAGCCGGGCGGCGAAGGGCCGAATGCTGATTTGCGTCATGTGACGGGGCAGGCCCAGACCGGGGCGGGGGGCTGATGATCAGGAACAACCCCTTGCCGTCCCCTTTGCCGCGCCGCGCCGACAGCGGTGTGACGCTGATCGAGATGATGATCGTTCTTGCAGTGATCGGCGTGGCCACGGGGGCCGCAACACTGGGTCTTGGGGCGCTTGCGCGTAATGACCAGGCCGAGGCCGAAGCCCGCCGTCTGGCCCAGGCCCTGGGGCAAGCCGTCGATCAGGCGCTGATGACCGGCAATGACCAGCGCATGACATGGGATGTCGCGGGCTATGTGATCGGGGGGGCGGACTATCATCCGCTGGCCGGCGCGGTGACGCTGAAGCGCGATCAGCAGACAGGCGATGCGGCGCTGCTTTTGCTGACAGACAGTGCGGCAGGCGGCCCCGCAACCTTTGTGCTGACCGGGCCAGATGCCATCTGGCAGGTCGCCTTTGATGGGCTGGCGGCTTCGGCAGCACCCGCTCCGGCCCTGCCATGAAGACGCCGCGACAGGCCGATGCCGGGTTTACCCTGATCGAGACGCTGGTGGCGCTGGCTGTCCTTGCGCTGTCTTCGGTGGCGTTTCTTGCGACAACGACGACGCATGTCAGCAGGGTTGCCGGGCTGGAGCACCGCGCCGCAGCGGCCTGGACGGCCGAAAACCATCTGGTTGCCCTGATGTTGAACCTTGGGGAAACGGGTGAACCACCTGCGATGCTGGGCTATGTCTTTGCGCTGGACGTGACGTCCACGCCGACCGCCGACCCTGATCTTGAACAGCAGACGGTGCGCGTGCGCGATGCAGCGAACGGCCGGATCATGGCGCTTGTCACCGGGTTTCGGTTGCGTCTGGCCGACATCGTGGCGGCACCATGAGGTCGTTTCCATGGTTCTGGCTGGCTGCGGCGGTGGTTGCGATCAGCCTTGGTGGGGCAGCAGGCCCGGTTGTCTGGCATGTGCTGGGCGATGTTGATGCCACCGTTGCGACCGGACTGACCGCCGAGGCAGGCGCCTTGCAACCTGCCGGGCCGCCGCCTGTGGCCGATCTGGCGGCGATCCTGGCCTTTCAGCCCTTTGGACAGGCTGCGGCACCTGCGCCTGCGGCACCGGCTGTTGTTCCGGCGACCACGCTGGGTCTGACATTGCTGGGCCTGACGCTTGCGCAGGATGCGGCGCAATCGCGGGCGATCATTGCCGGCGGTGATCTGCCGGTTGGCAGCTATGCCACGGGCGATGCGATTGCGGCGGGGGTTCTTCTATCGTCTGTGCGGCCTGACCATGTGATCCTGATGGTCAATGGCGCACCAGAGGCGCTGTTCTTTGCCGATGCGGCTGGTGCGGTGCAGGGGCAGGGGCAGGGCACGCCAGGTTATGTTGCGATTGCCACGGACGGCCCGCCAGACCCGACAAACCCGGATGCCGTCATCGCCTATTACCGCAGCGCCATTCTTGACAACCCGCAAGCGGTGCTTGACCGGCTTGGCCTGCAGGCCACACCAGAAGGCTATCTGATTGCGGCGGCAACGGATGCCGATGTGCGCCGGGCCGGGTTTCAGCCGGGCGATCTGGTGACGCGTGTCAATGGTCAGCCGGTTGGCAATGTGGCGCAGGATCAGGTCACCTTCGATGCGATTGCCGCCAGCGGGCAGGCAACGGTCGAGGTGCAGCGCGCCGGACAGACCATCACCATGACCTTCCCCTTGCGATAGGCCGCCCCGATGCCCCATGTCCGCTCCCAGTTCTGTTGCCTTCTGCTGTTGCTGCTGTGGTTGCCGCTGCAGGCGGCGCGGGCACAGATCACACCGAACCCGGATGAAACCTTTGTCATCAACCTGCGTGACGCCGACATCCGCGCGCTTGCCGAACAAGTGGCCGAAATCACGGACCGGACCCTGATCCTTGATCCGAATGTCACCGGAATTGTCACCGTGATCTCGACCGAGGCGTTGGACAAGGATGGCGTGTGGGAATTGTTCCAGTCGGTGCTGGCCGTGCAGGGCTATGCGGCGCTGCCATCGGGCAACCTTTGGCGGATCGTGCCGCAACAGGTGATCCGTGAAGGCGGTGGGGCGATTGAAAGCACCGATCAGCCGGGGCGGCTGGACGTGGTGACGCGCCTTGTGCCGCTGCAGAACTTTCCAGCGGCAACAGCCGTGGGTGCGTTGCGCCCGCTTGTGGCAAGCTTTGGCTATATCGAGGCAGTCGTGGATACCAACACGCTGGTGATTACCGATACGGCCGAGAATGTTGCGCGCATCGAAAGCATTGCGCGCGCGCTGGATGCCGATGATGGCCAACAGGTCTTTACCATTCCCATTCGCAATGCCAATGCGGCCGATGTGGGCGCCGCAATCCAGAACGTTCTGGGCACGGATGCTGCCGGCACGGTCGGCGGGCCGCGGGTGACGGTTGACGCGCGGGCCAATCTTTTGCTGCTCAGCGCGGATCAACCCACCTATGACATGGTGCTGGCGATTGTCGCCGATCTGGACGTGCCGGGGCGGGCGGTGCCCTCTGCAGTGCCGGTGACGCGCGTCTACAACCTGCGTTTTGCCGATGCCACGGCGCTGGCCGATGTTTTGCGCGGGCTGGTGGGCAGCAGCGGGGCAGGGGTGCAGGCCACCAATCCGGTGGCCGAAGCCTTGCCCCCCGCCGTCGACCCGGCCACGGGCCAACCCGTGGCGCCTGTGCCGCCCCCTGTCAGTTCCTTTGCGGCGGAAGAGATCACGATTCAGCCAGCCTTGGAAAGCAATGCGATCGTTGTTCGCGCGCGTGCCGAGGTGCAGGCCGATCTGGCGGCGCTGATTGCGGAACTGGATCAGCGGCGACCGCAGGTTCTGATCGAGGCAGCGATTGTCGAGGTTTCGGGCGATATCTCGGAACAGCTTGGCGTGCAGCTTGGCCTTGGTGCAGGAACGCCGCCGGGTGGGTTTGCTGCAACGTCGTTTTCAACGGCGGGGCCATCTCTCGATGGCATCCTGTCGCTGCTGGGCGTGCCGGCGGCGGGGGCGATATCGGGCGGGGTGTCGATCGGGCTGGCGCGGGAAGACCGGTTTGGCCTGTTGCTGCAGGCGCTTGGCCAGTCAAGCAAGGCCAACCTTCTGTCAACGCCCAGCATCACCACGCTGGACAATCAGGCGGCTGAAATCGTGGTCGGGCAGAATGTGCCGTTTCGCACCGGGTCTTTTGACCGGGGTGGCGATGGCAGCAATGCTTTCACGACCATTGAACGGCAGGATGTGGGTATCACGATGCGCGTCGTGCCGCGTGTCAATCAAGGTGACGTGATCCAGCTTGATATCGCGCAAGAGGTGTCATCGCTGGTGAATACCTCGGTTGCGGGGGCTGCCGATCTGATCACCAATCGCCGCAGCATCCAGACCACGGTTCTGGCCGATAATGGCGGGACGATTGTTCTGGGCGGGCTGATCACGGATGACCGGCAAAGCACCCGGTCCGAAGTGCCGGGTCTGGGGCGCGCACCGCTGATCGGCGGGCTGTTCCGATCACGTTCCGAAAGTAACAGGCGGCAAACGCTGTTTGTGTTCCTGCGCGCGACGATCCTGCGTGACGGGGCGGATACGGCGCAAGTGGCATCAGACCGGTTTCAGCGGCTGCGTGCAATCGAGGCGGTGCCGGTTGACGAACAGGGCAGTCTTCTGACGGCGCCACAGCCGATCCGGCGCCTGCCGGTCGAGATTGAGGGGCTTTACTGATGATCCGTGTCTTTCGGGCCCCTGCGCGGCTGCTGACCGGGGTGGCGGCCGCCGCGCTGCTGGCCCTGGCCTTTCTGACAGGCGGGCGCGGTGATGCGCAGATCCTGTTACCAGAGACAGTGGTTGCAGATCTGGGCGGGGCGGCGGTCACTGCCCCGGGGCTGGCAGCGGCGCTGCGGGCACAGCGGGCGGCACCGGATGATCCGGCCCTGTCTGTCGAAGCGGCGGCCATGTTGATTGATACGGGCCGCAACACGGGCAACGCGCGCCTTGTGGGGGCTGCGCTGGCGGTCTTGCAACCGCATGTCGCCGCCCGGCGACCCGAAGCACAGTTTCTGGCAGCCAAGGCGCGGCAGTATCAGCATGACTTTCCGGGCGCGCTTGCCTTGCTGGATGCCGTGCTGGCCGTGCGTCCTGATGATGTGAATGCATTGTTGAACCGGGCGACAGTGCACACGGTGAAGGGTGATCTTGCAATCGCGCAGCAAGACTGTGGTCGCATCGCGGCCTTGCGGCCGGATGTCGGGTTCCTGTGTCAGGCAACAACCTTGACGATGACAGCAGATGCGCCCCGGGTCGCACAGACTCTGCTGGAAATCTTGCAGCAACCGGGGCGGGTTGATCCGGCGCTGTTGCCATGGGCGCGGTCGCTGCTGGCCGAGATTGCGCTGTTGCAGGGTGACACGGCGCAGGCAATCATCCTGTTTGAACAGGTTCTGGCCGATGATCCGGGGGCGCAGCGCGATCAGTTGATGCTGGCCGATCTGTTGCTGGAAACCGGGCAGGCGGCGCGGGCGCTGACGGTGTTGCAGGCCGCGCCCGAGACGGACGGCGTTCTGATCCGCCGGGTGCTTGCCTGGCGTGCTACCGGGCAGGCGGATGGGCAGGATGCGCAGGCCGCCGCTGAAACGCTGGCCATGCGTGCGCAGCGCAGCCTTGATATCGGCCTTGTGGCGCATGCGCGCGAAGAGGGGCTTTATTACCTGTTGATTGCGAAGAATGCGTCAGCAGCCCTGGAGCGTGCGCAGGCCAACTGGGCGTTGCAGCATGAATTTGATGATCTGCGTCTGCTGGTGCGGGCGGCCGTGGCGGCAGGTGACCCAACGGCTGCGAACGCGGCGCTGGACTGGATGGCGCAACAGCGGATTGTCATTCCGGCGTTGGATATCTCGGCTTTGGCAGCGGCGCGTGGGCAGATGGTGAAACCTTAGCGCGCGCGGTGCGTAGATCTGCAGTGAATGGCCCAAGGACGTGGCCCAGAACCAACGGGGATGTTGAAGATGACCATGATGACACAGCGGATCACCGGGCTGATCCTTGCCTTGTGCCTTGCAAGCCCGGCCTTTGCGCATACCGATGGGGCGGGTGGCGGGCTGATCGCGGGTCTGTTGCATCCGCTGACCGGCCCGGATCATGTTGTTGCCATGGTCGCCGTGGGATTATGGGGCGGCATTCTGGGCGGGGCGGCGATCTGGCAGTTGCCAGTGCTGTTTCCCATCGTGATGGCCTTTGCCGGCGCGCTGGGGGCGCTTGCGGTGCCTTTGCCCGCCGTCGAGACCGGCATTGCGCTGTCGGGTGTGATCCTTGGGCTGATGGTGCTGTTCATGGTGCGGCCCCCGATGGCGGTTGCGGCGGGTCTTGTCGGGGCTTTTGCGGTATTTCATGGCCATGCCCATGGGGCCGAACTGCCTGAATCAGCCAATGCCTTTGCCTATGCCATGGGGTTTGTTGTGGCGACGGGTGCCTTGCATCTGGCAGGCATCGCCTTTGGCACCTTGATCCGGTCACCGGCAGGGCTGATTGCTGTGCGCACAGCAGGTGCTGTCATCGCCCTGATTGGTGTCGCCTTTCTGACCGGAATTGCATGATCCGCGCCGTCATGGCACCGGGCGGCGGGGGCGGATGTGCTGCAGTTGCCTTTTGCATGTTTCCCGCACCGGTCTGGGCGCATGGCAATCTGCCGGGGGGCAACGGCTTTCAGGCCGGGTTTGCCCATCCGTTTGTCGCCGCTGACCATCTGTTGTGCCTGATCGCCCTTGGCCTTTTGATCGGGCCGACAAACAGCCGCTGGCCGCTGGCCGCCTTTCTGGCGGGTTTGGCCGCGGGCACGGCGGTGGTGGGCAAGTTTGCCCTGCCCGTCCAGCCCCTGTTGATGGGTCTTGTCCTGATCGGTGGCGTGGCACTGATGGCGCGTCAGGCGGTTGCGCCGCCGGTGCTGTATCTGGGCGCGGCATTTGCCGGGGCCTTGATCGGGTTCGATACAGATCCGCCCGCACAGGGTGGTGATACCGTCCTGCGCCTGTCAGGCAGTGTGACGGCCATGGGTCTGATCTTGCTGAACGCAATGGCCCTGTCGCGTGTGCTGGCAGGATGGCTGGGCGGTGTGCCTTTGCGCGTGGCCGGGTCGTGGCTGATCGCAGCCGCCGTTCTGGTGCTGGCATTTCTGTTGCGCGGGCCGCTGGGGCTGACATGAAGCGCATCCTTTTCCTGATGCTGGCCGTGCTGTTGCACCTGATGGTCCCGCCTGCGGCACAGGCGCATGAGACCACACGGTCTTACCTGACCATAGCGCGGGCCGAGGACGCGCTTCGTATCACCCTTTCGATGGCGTTTCGCGATCTAGAGGTGGCGGTCTGGCTTGACGACAACCTTGATGGTCAGATCACCTGGGCCGAGGTGCAGCTGCGCCAGACAGCCGTGAACGCCTATGCAGCCGCCGCCCTGCAATTTGATGCCGGGGGGAATTGCCCGGTCAGGGCGGTTGATCAGGCGGTCAGCGAAACCGGCGGGCTTGCCTACCTTGACCTGGAATTCAGCGCCAGCTGCCCCGATGCGCGTGCAGACCTGACGGTCAGTTCACGGCTGTTTGCCGATGTTGACCCGGACCACCGGATCTTCCTGACGATGATCAATCAGGGGCAGACCCCGATCAGCCGCATGCTTGGCCCGCAACCCAGCCAGACGCGTCTTGCCGGCATGGACGCCGGGGCCTGGGGCCTGTTTACAACCTATGTGCAGGCGGGGGCATTGCACCTTGCGGGTGGCGCAGACCACATCATGTTTCTGCTGGTGTTGATGTTGCCTGCCGTTGCTGGCACCGGGCCAGCCCGTCAGGCCGCCCTACGGGTGCTGCTGGCGGCAACTGGGTTCACGCTGGCCCATGCCCTGACCCTGTCAGCGGCCAGCTTTGGCATTCTGCGGCCGAACACCGATGTGATCGCCTTTCTTGTGGCCCTGTCGATCATCCTGACGGCGCTTGATAACCTGCGGCCGTTCATCGCTGCGCCCCGTTCGGTTGTTGCGGCGTTCTTTGGGCTGATCCACGGATTTGGCTTTGCCAGCGTGCTCTCTGGTTCGGCGCTGTCGTCCGGTGGTCTGTTCCTTGCGCTGTTGGGGTTCAATCTGGGGATCGAGCTTGCACAGATCGCCCTTGTCCTTGTGACCATGCCGGCGCTGTTCATGCTGCAGGCCGGGCGGCCACTTGTCTGGATCGGCAGTTCTGTGGCGGCCGTGGCCGGGCTGTACTGGGCTGGGCTTTCGTTGAAAGGATGGCTTTTCTGATCAGGCCAGCGCAGGGGTGGGGTTTACGCAATCAGCATTTCGATCCCACGCGCGCGAAACGCATCGGCATCGGCCGCCGCAATACCCGCATCGGTGATGAAGGCGTGGATCATTTCAAGCGATCCAAAGCGCGTCAGGCTGGATTTGTTGATCTTGGTCGAATCCGCCACAAGGTAAATCTTGCCGGCCGCCCTGATCATCGCCTCTTTCAGCTGCAGGTCGGCGAAAGAAGGATAGGTCAGCCCCGCGTCCAGCCCAACTCCGGCGGTTGCCAGAAACAGCTTCGCGGCAAAGATGTTGCGGAAATAGTCAACCGACTTGTCGCCAGACAGGGACAGGGTCGGCGCCTTGAACTGGCCGCCGGGCATGTGGACAGCATTTCCCGGCACTGCGCCCAGAATGATGGCGATGTTCAGCGCATTGGTGATGACCGTCAGGTTCCGGCGGCTGACCAGACGCAGCGCGATTTCTGTGGTCGTTGTGCCTGCATCAAGGATGATGGTTTCACCGTCTTCGACCAAGGCGGCGGCCAAGGCACCGATCCGGCGCTTTTGGTCCATGTTTTCCTGATGGTGCAGCGTCATCGTGCCCACCTGCGCAGGCACCGTTTTCAGAAACGCCCCGCCATGTTCGCGGGTGATCTGGCCTTCGGTCTCTAACCGTTCCAGATCCTGGCGGATTGTCGCCTCGGACACCTGAAAGGCCGTGGCCAGATCGCGGACGCGGGCGAATCCTTCTTCCTGAATCCAGTCAAGGATGCGCCTTCGGCGCGGTTCCGAAAGTAGGCCAGGCGAAGGTTCGGGCATGGGTAACCTTGTTATGCTTTGCGACAGTGTAGCGCCTCAGAATTCCTTTGCAATCGAAACCAAACGCGAATAATCGAAAGGTATCGCAAGGATGGGGGGCACCATGTCGACACTGTTCAAACGCAAGATCAGCCTCGGCGTTGTCATTGGCAGCCGGGCGTTCTTTAGCCCTGCGCCTTGCAAGGCCGCGCGCGATGATGTGCTGGCGCAGCTGGCCAAGCTGGGGATCGACGCGGTGATCCTGCCGTTCGAGGCGACGGCCAATGGTGCGGTGCAAAGCATTGCCGATGCCGACCTTTACGCCGCGCATTTCAAGGCGAACGCTGACCGGATCGATGGGCTGGTGATCTGCCTGCCGAACTTTGGCGATGAAATCGCAGTGGCCGAACTGGTCAACCGCGCGCGCCTGAACGTGCCGATCCTGTTGCAGGCCTCAAACGACGAGGTGGCCAAGGTCTCTGTTTCGGAACGCCGGGACGCATTCTGCGGCAAGATCAGCGTGACGAATAACTTCTGGCAATACGGCGTCCCCTTCACGGAAACCACCCGCCACACTTGCGACACATGGGGCGAAGAATTCGGCCGCGACCTTGACCGTTTCGCCCGCGTCTGTCGCACCGTGAAGGGCCTGCGGGGGGCGCGGCTTGGGTCCATCGGGGCGCGCACGGGCGCGTTCCAGACCATGCGCTACAGCGAAAAACTCCTTCAGGCTGCGGGCGTTACTGTCGTCACCGTCGACCTGTCCGAGATGATGGGGGCGGCATCCGCCATCACCCCGGATGACCCGGCGCTGCTGGCGACGCTGGAAAAGGTAAAGGGCTATGGCCGCATACCGGCCCATATCCAGCCCGCGCAGATCGAGAAACAGGCCCGCTGGACCCTCGCCGTCAACCGCTGGATCGCCGAGAACGGCTGCGACGCCAGCGCCATCCAGTGCTGGCGCAGCCTCCAGGACAATTTCGGTTGCGCGACCTGCCTGACGATGTCGATGATGGGCGAAGACCTGATGCCAAGCGCCTGCGAGGTCGACATCATGGGCGCGCTGTCGATGTATGCCCTCGCCCTGGCCTCGGGCGCGCCCCCGGCAATCCTCGACTGGAACAACAACTACGCTGACGTCGAAGACCTTTGCGTCTGCACCCACTGCGGCAACTACCCGAAGTCGTTCATCGGTGACACGCCTGAAGTGGGCGAACTGGACGTGCTGGGCGA
>JALOSO010000037.1 GCA_025458385.1 Paracoccaceae bacterium
TCGAGGCGGTGCTGCGCAACAAACCGGTGCTGACCTATTGCGAAACCAGCTACTGGTTTGCCGGGTCCGGGGCCACCTGGCTGGACCTTGATGATCTGGGTGCGCTGGATGCGCGCATCGCTGAGGCCACGCGCATGCATCGCCCGCTGGCGGATGCCGAAAAGCGGCAGTTCTTGAGGCAATGTCTTGCAAGTACTGTTGCCTTGCTTGGCCACGGCAAAAGTTGGCCGACGGTTGTACCGAATGATATGCGGGCGGTGCTGCAAGCGGCCATTGCCCCTTGACGGGCCGCGGGGGCCAGTTGCTGTTCTTTGCGGTCATGGGGGCTGCATCGGCGATCACGCTTGTTCGGTCCTATGTCTTTGCCAGCCTGCTGACGCCCGATGAATTCGGCCGCTATGCCAGTGTTGTGGCGGCAGGTGCATTCTGCGGAATTGCCATCAGCTTTGGCCTTGTCGAAAAATCGCTGAAGGCCTTTCCGCGGTTATATGCCGAAGGGCGGGCGGCCGCCCTTGTGGACCTGTCGCGCGACATTGAACGGCAGATTGTCCGGCGCGCGGCCTTTGCGTTGCCACTGGCAGTGGCGGCGGGGCTGGTGCTGCCGGTGCTGTCGATGGGCGAATATGCCGCCGTTGTGGTGATTGCGGCACTGGTGGCCGCCTGTTCGGCCGGGGCATCCCTGTTGCGGGCGGCGGCGAACCCGGCACCGCTGGCCGCGGCCAGCCTGCTGCGGGCAGTGGTCGCGATGATGGCAGGTGGGGTTGGGGCGGCGCTGCTGCAGATGCCGGGCGCCATCGCCGGCGAAATGGCGGGGGCCGTGGTCTTTCTGGGGCTGATTGCACTGCGGCGGCGGTTCTTTGCGCAGCTGGCGCTTGCTGATGGCGGCGCGGGCGATGCGCTGACCACGACCGAGATTGCAAGGCAGAACTGGGAAGGTCGCATCCTGTTTCTAGCCAGCCTTCTGGCCACCGCTCCCTTCTATCTTGATCGGCTGGTGGTGCGGTCGGTGGTGGATGCTGAAACTCTGGGCCGTTACGGCCTGCTTGCGACCCTGCCGCTTGCCGCAAGCGCCTTCGTTAGTATCGTGGCACAAGTCATCGGCCCACGCCTCGTGCATTTGGCGCAAGAAGATGAAACAGGCCGCGCGCGACTCGGGGTTGTGACAAAGGCGATAGGCTTATCAGTTGCACTTATGCTTTTGCTGTTTTCAGCGGGTGCCTGGCTTGTGTTGGACGGTAAATTCGCCATGTTGGGCGCGATTTATGGCCTGACATGGCCACTTGTCGCCCTTGGGATCGCTCTTGCGTTGGGACAGGTCAGTGTCTTGCTTGATTGGCTACTTATTGCATTCAACCGCGAACCGCAGGTTTTGTGGTCATCCGCAGCTTACTTTTCGTCAGCGACACTGTCCTTCCTGTTGTTTTTCTTTCACTTCCAGTCGATTTTCATGATGCTGCTGGCCCTGTCCTTGTCCAAGGTAGTGCACATCGCTCTTCAAATCGCGTTCGCTCTGATCTCGACCGGCTGGAACCGCCCTTCACGATGAGACAACAAATTGCCATCCGGTTTCTGCTGTTGGTCGCACTGTTGTGGGTGATCATCATCGCCTTGCGCAACACTGAATGGTTCTTGATCTGGGATGAAACGAATGAATTTTTCCCTCTGCTGTTTGCAGGTTTGGGCGTTCTGGCGCTGATCGGTTACTTGGTAGGTGCCGAATACGGCAGGGTCACTGCGTATCACCGCCTGTCATATGCTCCACGCAGTCTTGAGCGCGTCACGAATTTCCTGTCAGTGATCTCGTTGCTTGGCTCATGCTATCTGATTATCAGCTTCGTCTACATTCGGGGCTACGGGTGGTCTACTGATGTAAACCAAATCCGTGCTATCGAGTTCAGTGGCGAAGCACTGTCTGGCGGTGTGATAAGTGGTCTCGGTCGACTTATGGCACCAGCAGTGTCGGCGGGATGGTCTATCTTTTTGATCCACCGCAAGACGTTCCGCCGGAAGACCACACTTCTTCTGGCAGCCGCCCTGCTGGCACACCTTTATTTCGAGGTGAACTTTACGGGTGGACGGTTCTTCCTGTTCATCATCATCCTGCAATATCTGCTTTACACCCGCTACTTTACAGACCGAAAGAGGCTGTCTTTCCGAAGCCTTGGATTGCGCGTTGCGGTGGTTGTGGCCTTCGTCTTCTTTGTCGGTTCAGTTTTTCTTAGCCGGGCCGATGTCAACGGGCGAGAGTTGGCACTTATCTTTCAGTTCAGCCTGACCGGCCACCCGGCGCAGATGTCGCCCTATCTTTATGCCGTGCTGGATACCAATCTCGGCACGGTCTATTTTGCCGTGGCCTATATCTGGATGTATCTGACCCAGGGGATCGGGCAGTTCTTTGTCCTGCTGGACGCCGAGACCCTGCCCGCCGCCTACGGCTTTTTCCAGTTTCCACAGATGGCGCAGATCGCCTCGCGGCTGACGGGGTTCGATCTGGGCTATGATGTCTTTCGCAACCTTGAAAACCCCGGCACCTACAACACGCTGTTCGGCGCGATCTACATCGATTTCGGCTATGGCGGACTGGTGCTGCAGACCCTGCTGTTCTTTGGCATGACGGGCGCGGCCATTGCGCGGCTGACACGGGGGCAGATCGGGCCGTTGTCGATCAGCGCCTCGATGCTGATGGCGGCGGCTGTCCTGTCGCCCTGCGTGAATGTGCTGACGAATGTCTGGCTGGGCATTGTGTGGCTGTTCATCGCAATCCCCCTGCTGGGCCGAAGGGTGGACGCCATCGCCTGACAGGCGCGCGGGATACCGCCAAGAATATGACAAAATTCCCCGTTTTGCCCGCAAGAAACGTCTTTCAGGCGGTATACCTTGGCAGCAGGATCGCATAAGTCATCGGCGAAACGGCCCGCGCACATCCAATCAGCCAGCGGCCGCGATGAAACGGTTTGCAAGAGGTTTGCACAATGCTCAACGACTCGACGATCCTTGTCACCGGGGGAACGGGATCATTCGGCAAGAAATTCGTCCAGATGACGCTGGAGAAGTACAAACCCCGCAAGATCATCGTGCTGTCGCGTGACGAGATGAAGCAATGGGAAATGGCCAAGACCTGCGACCCGGATCTTGTGCGCTTTTTCATCGGTGACGTGCGCGACCGTGACAGGCTTTACCGCGCGCTCGACGGGGTGGATTACGTGGTGCATGCGGCCGCGACCAAGATCGTGCCGACGGCAGAATACAACCCGTTCGAATGCATCAAGACCAATATCAACGGCGCAATGAACCTGATCGACGCCTGCATCGACAAGAAGATCAAGCGTGTGGTCGCCCTGTCAACGGACAAGGCCTGCAACCCGATCAATCTGTACGGCGCGACCAAGCTGGCCTCGGACAAGCTGTTTGTGGCGGGCAACGCCTATGCGGGCGAACATGGCACGCGCTTTGCCGTGGTGCGTTATGGCAACGTGATGGGGTCGCGCGGATCGGTCATCCCGTTCTTTTTGTCGATTGCCGACCGCAATGAACTGCCCATCACCGATCCGCGCATGACGCGCTTCATGATTACGCTGGAAGAAGGCGTGAAACTGGTCTGGCATGCGCTGGAAGACATGTATGGCGGCGAGATTTACGTCAAGCGCATCCCGTCGATGAAGATCACCGAGATCGCATCCGCCGTGGCACCGCAGGCCACGCAGACGGTTGTGGGCATCCGCCCGGGTGAAAAGCTGCATGAACAGATGATCGGGGCCGAGGATTCGGCCACCACATTTGCCTATGATGGCTATTACAAGATCTTGCCGGTCATCAACGGCTGGGCGCTGAGCGAAGAGCGGATCAAGGGCGGCACCAAGGTACCAGAGGGGTTTACCTATTCCAGCGAGACCAACCAGGAATGGATGTCGGCGCAGGAACTGGCCAAGTGGATTGATGCGAACCGCGCGAGCCTGGGGATCGACGCATGATCCCTTATGGCCGCCAGGAAATCACGGATGATGATATCGCCGCCGTGACAGCGGTGCTGACGTCAGATTTTCTGACGCAAGGCCCGCGGGTGACGGCGTTTGAAAACGCCGTGGCGGCCAAGGTGGGGGCAGCGCATGCCATTGCGGCCAACAGTGCGACATCGGCCTTGCATATCGCCTGTCAGGCCATCGGTCTGGGGCCGGGCGATCTGTTGTGGACCAGTCCGATCACCTTTGTCGCCTCGGCCAATTGCGGGCGGTATTGTGGGGCGGATGTGGATTTCGTCGATATCGACCCCGCCACCTTCAACATGTCGGCCGATGCGCTGGAGGCAAAGCTGATCGCCGCGCAAAAGTCTGGCCGTTTGCCGCAGGTTGTGGTGCCTGTCGCAATGTGCGGGCAGTCTTGCGACATGCGGCGCATCAGGGCGCTGGCGGACACCTATGGCTTCAAGGTGATCGAGGATGCCTCGCATGCGATCGGCGGGTCTTTTGCCGGGGCCTATGTCGGCCGGGGCGATTATGCCGACATCACGATCTTCAGCTTTCATCCGGTCAAGATCATCACCACCGCCGAAGGCGGGATGGCGCTGACCAATGACGCAGCACTTGCCGCGCGACTGCGGCTGTTCGTCAGCCATGGCATTACCCGCGATGAAGGGCAGATGGTGGGCGCGTCCGAAGGGCCATGGTATTATCAGCAGATCGCCCTGGGCGAGAATTACCGGATGACCGAATTGCAGGCAGCACTTGGCCTGTCACAGCTGGACCGGCTGGATGCCTATGTGCAGACGCGGCGGCAACAGGCGGCGGTTTATCAGGCGGCCCTTGCTGACCTGCCGCTGACCCTGCCCTTTGATGGCCCGGAAACCGCATCGGCCTGGCATCTGTTCGTGATCCGGCTGGATGACGCGGCCAGCCGCCGCCCTGTGTTCGAACAGCTGCGTGCCGCGGGAATCGGCGTGAACGTGCACTATATCCCGGTGCATCTGCAGCCCTATTACCGCGCGCTTGGCTTCAACCCCGGCGACTTTCCGCTGGCGGAAGATTATTACAGCCGCGCCATCAGCATACCGGTCTACGTGGGGCTGACTGCGGCGGCACAACTGCAGGTGATCAACACGTTGCGGCGGATCTTGACGTGACGGGCAGTGTCATCGCCACACCGCGTCTGCACCTTGCGCCGCTGACAGTGGCCGATGTCAGCGATGCCTATGTGGGCTGGCTGAACGACCCTGCAATCAACCAGTATCTGGAAACGCGGCTTAGCCCGCAGGATCATGCCAGTTGCGCGGCCTTTGTGGCGGCCACAGCGGCAGACCCGCAGTCGCATCTGTTCAAGATCGTCCGGCAGGACAGCAAGGCGCATATCGGCAACATCAAGATTGGTCCGGTCAATGCGCATCACGGCGCCGGCGCGCTGTCGCTGCTGATCGGCGACAAGGCAAGCCACGGGCAGGGTTACGCGACCGAAGCGATTGCCGCCGTTACCGACTGGGCATTTGGCACGCTGGGTCTGCACCGGGTCGAGGCGGGGTGTTATGACGCGAACCTTGGGTCATTGCGGGCCTTTCTGAAGGCCGGCTATGTCGTTGAAGGCTTTTTCCGGCAGGCCCGCGTCGATGCGGCGGGGCGGCGGGTGGGCATGTTCTGGATGGCCCGGCTGAACGATGCCTGAGGTCGCCAAAACGCCGTCGCGTCTGGCGCTTGGGACAGTGCAGTTCGGGCTGGCCTATGGCGTGTCAAACGCCGCGCAGACCGCGACCCCGCCCGATGAGGTGGACCGCATCCTTGCGCTGGCCCGCGCTGCGGGGATCGACACGCTGGATACGGCGATTGCCTATGGCCGGGCCGAGGCGGCCCTTGGGGCCTGCGATCTGCGGGGGTTCCGGATCGTCACCAAACTGCCGCGCCTGCCTGCCGGGACAACCGACGTCACCGGCTGGGTCGCGCAAGAGATGACGCAATCGCTGCAACGCCTGCGGGTGGATGCGGTGCAGGCCGTGCTGCTGCATGCGCCTGATGATCTGTTCGGGCCGCAAGGGGCCGCGCTGGCCGGGGCGCTGGTGCGGCTTGCCGATCAGGGGCTGGCTGGCAAGATCGGCGTTTCGGTCTATTCCTGCGACCAGCTTGATCGTTGCTGCGAAGTGATTCCGGTCGCCCTGGCACAACTGCCCTGCAATGTGCTGGACCGTACGCTGGCGTTGCGCGCACCCGGCTATGCCGCGCAGGGGGTCGAGGTGCACGCGCGGTCGGCCTTTCTGCAGGGGCTGCTGTTGATGCCGCAAGGGGCGCGGCACAGGTATTTTGACCGCTGGGCAGGGCTGTTCGCGCAGTGGGATGACTGGCTGGGCCAGCATGCCCTGACGCCCGAGGCCGCCTGCATCAACTATGTGCGCGCGCAAGCGGCCATCGCGCGGGTGGTCATCGGTGTTGAGACAGCCGACCAGTTGCAAGCGATCCTGGCGATTGCCGACAGCGCGCTGCCCCCCCTGCCCGACTGGCCTGCGACAGGCCTTGAGGACCTGATCAATCCCGCAAGATGGACACTGACATGAAGACCGTTGCTGTCATTCAGGCCCGCATGGGGTCTACCCGGTTGCCGGGCAAGGTGCTGATGCCCCTTGCGGGCATGCCGGCTATCGACCTGATGCTGGCGCGCCTGTCGCGCTGTACGACGCTGGATGGCTGTGTTGTCGCCACCTCGACCGAGGCTGGCGATGATGTGCTTGCCGCCCATCTGACAGCAGGGGGTGTGCAGGTGTTTCGCGGTTCCGAAAAGGACGTGCTGGCGCGTTTTACCGGGGCGGCGCAGATGGCCGGGGCGACAACCGTGGTGCGCCTGACCGGGGATTGCCCGCTGATTGACCCCGGTGTCGTTGACCGCGTGGTGCGCGCCTATCATGCGGGGGATGTCGATTACTGTTCGAACGTCGCACCGCCGACCTATCCCGATGGTCTGGATACCGAGGTCTTTTCGATGGCCGCGTTGCAACAGGCCCATGCGCAGGCCACCGCCCCCGCCCACCGCGAGCATGTGACGCTGTACTTGCGCGAAACGGATGGGATCAGGCGTAGCAATGTGGCGCATGACAGTGATCTGTCAGGGCTGCGCCTGACGCTGGATGAACAGGCCGACCATGATGCGCTTGTTCAAATCTGCGATCACTTTGCCCCTGACATTCATATGCCATGGCTTGCGGTCGTCGATGCGATCCACCAGAAACTGGGCCAAAGCCTGGCAAATCAGGCCACCGGCCGGAATGAGGGGTTGAAGATGGGTGAAGGTCAAAAGCTGTGGAAACGCGCGAAATCGGTGATCCCGGGCGGCAACATGCTGTTGTCCAAGCGGGCCGAGATGTTTCTGCCAGATCAGTGGCCAGCCTATTTTTCGCGGACGTCAGGCTGCGAGGTCTGGGATCTGGATGGCAAGCGCTACCGCGACCTTAGCCTGATGGGTGTTGGCAGCAATACACTTGGCTACAGCCACCCCGAGGTTGATGCGGCCGTGCTGCAATGCGTGCGCGATGGCAACCTGTCCACGCTGAACGCGCCGGAAGAGGTCTATCTGGCCGAACGGCTGGTGCAGATGCACCCTTGGGCCGACATGGCGCGCTTTACCCGCAGCGGGGGTGAGGCGAATGCCGTGGCGATCCGTATCGCGCGGGCGGCATCGGGGCGCGATGGCGTGGCGATCTGTGGCTATCACGGCTGGCATGACTGGTATCTTTCGGCCAATCTGGCCAGCGACAAAAGCCTGGATGGCCACCTGCTGCCGGGGCTGGCCCCCAACGGCGTTCCGCGCAATCTGGCGGGATCAGTGCACGCCTTTGCCTATAATGACATTGCCGCCTTCAAGGCCGTGATCGCCGCACATGACATCGGGGTGATCAAGATGGAGGTCATCCGCAACATGCCCCCCGCCCCCGGATTTCTGGAAGAAATCCGCCGTATCGCAACGGAAAAGGGCATTGTCCTTGTGTTTGATGAATGCACATCCGGCTTCCGCGAAACCTTTGGCGGCTTTCACAAGAAATATGGCGTCGAACCCGACATGGCCGTATTCGGCAAGACACTGGGCAATGGCTATGCCGTCAATGCCGTGCTGGGGCGGCGCGCCGTGATGGAGGCGGCGCAGACGACCTTTATCAGTTCCACTTTCTGGACCGAACGGATCGGGTCTGTTGCCGCGCTGGCAACGCTGGGGGTGATGGAGCGCGAAAAGTCGTGGGAGCAGATCACCGCCACCGGCCTTGTGGTGCGGGATATCTGGACAAGGTTGGGCCAGGCAAACGGGCTGAAAATCAACCTGTCGGGCATTCCTTCGCTGTCATCCTTCAGCTTTGGCACCTCGAATGATCTGGCCTACAAGACGTTGCTGACGCAGGAAATGCTCAAGATGGGGTGGCTAGCGTCAACCATCTGCTACACCTCGCTGGCGCATACCCCCGCTGTTCTGGCGGATTACGAACAGGATCTGGCCAAGGTCTTTGCCTTGGTTGCGCAGTGCGAAGACGGGCGGGACGTGATGTCCCTGCTAGAAGGGCCGGTCTGCCATAGTGGCTTCAAGCGGCTGAACTGATGGCAAGGCAGGCGCTGATCCGTGCCGATGCGTCGCTGGCGATCGGCACGGGGCATGTGCAGCGATGCCTGACGCTGGCCCGGGCATTACGTGATCAGGGCGGCTGGAAAGTCAGCTTTGCCAGCCGGGGCTTTGCCGGCCACCTGAATGCTTTTGTGGCCGAACAGGGCTTTGGCGTCGCGGCGCTGCCTGATGACCCAGGCCTGCTGCAAGTGCCGCTGGACGCATGGCCCGTCGCGGCCGTAAAGCAGGATGCGGCAGCGACACGCGCGGTGATCGGGCAGGTGCAGCCGGACCTTATCATTGTCGATCACTATGCGCTGCAGGCGGGATGGCATGCGGCGACGCAGGCACCCGGGATGGCCCGGATGGCGATCACTGATCTTTACGATCAGGATCAGCCGGTCGGGCTGCTGCTGAACCAGAACCTTGGGGCCAGTGCAGCGCGTTACCGGGGCCATGTGCCTGCGGACTGTCAGGTGCTGGCAGGGCCGGAATTCGCGCTGCTGCGGCCTGAATTTGCATCCGCGCGTCCGGCGGCGCTGGCCCGGCGCGCAGGGGCGCAGGCGGGGCTGCCACGGTTGCTGATTGCGCTTGGCGGCGTGGACGCCGACAATGTGACAGGTTGGCTTTTGCAGGTCATCGGCCAGCACGGCCTGCAGCGGGACTGGGCGATTGATGTCGTGTTGGGAGGGGGTGCGCCACACCGCGATGCCGTGGCGGCGGCGCTGGCAGGTCTGGGGGGCGCAGCGACGCGCCTGATCATCGACTCGCGCGCGATGGCCACGCTGATGGCCGCTGCGGACCTTGCCATCGGGGCCGGGGGGGGCACGATGTGGGAAAGGTGCGCCCTGGGCTTGCCGACGCTGCTGGTGGTGCTGGCAGAAAACCAGCGTGCGGGGGCCATGGCGCTGGCCGCCACCGGGGCGGCCGCGGTGGTGCCAATTGGCGATGCGCCGGGGCTTGCGATGCGGCTGACGGCGCTGCGCGACAGTGGCCCGCGCGAACCAATGGCAGTGGCGGCGGCCGCGGTCTGCGATGGGGCTGGCGCGGTCCGCGTGATGGCGGCCATTCACCAGATGGTCGGCTAGCGCTTAGCCGACCTGCAGCACGATCTTGCCGATATGCCCGCTGCTTTCCATCCGCCGGTGCGCCCCTGCGGCATCGGCCATTGGAAAGGTGCTATCCATCACCGGGCGCAGCGCACCTGCCGTCACCATCGGCCAGACGTGCCGCTCGACCTCGACCGCGATGCGCGCCTTGGCAAGGTCACTTTGCGGGCGCAGCGTTGATCCTGAAATCGTCAGGCGGCGCATCATCACCTCGGCAAAGTTCAGCGTCACCTTCGGCCCTTGCAGAAAGGCGATCTGCTGCAATCGCCCGTCATCTGCCAAGGCCCGCACATTGCGCGGCAGATAATCTCCGCCGACCATATCAAGGATCAGATGCGCGCCGCCTGCGGCCTGCATTGCCGCCTGCCAGTCTTCATTGCGGTAGTTCATGGCGCGTTCAGCCCCCAAACCCACGCAAGCTGCGCATTTCTCATCCGAACCGGCGGTTGTGAACACCCGCGCGCCAAGCGCTGCGGCGATCTGGATGGCGGTGGTGCCGATGCCAGAGGAACCGCCATGCACGAGGAAACGCTCACCCGCGCGCAAACCGCCACGCATGACGATGTTGGACCAGACGGTGAAGCAGGTTTCCGGCAGGCAGGCGGCCTCGGCCATGCTCAGCCCATCAGGCACGGGCAAGGCGTGGGCTTCCTGGCAGACAGCATATTCGGCATAGCCGCCGCCGGGCAGCAAGGCGCAGACCTGATCGCCCTGTTTCCAGCGTGTGACACCCGGCCCCAGTTCCACCACGGTGCCCGCGCATTCCAGACCCGGCAGGGGCGACGCATTGGCGGGGGGCGCGTAAAGGCCCGCGCGCTGCAGGGCATCGGGGCGGTTGACGCCGGCAAAGGCGACACGGATGACGATCTGGCCATGGCCGGGCACGGGCACGGGTTTTTCAGCGGGTTTCAGCACATCGGGGCCGCCGGGGGTGGTGATTTCGACGGCGCGCATCATGTGGCTTTCGGGGATTTGCAGGGGCATTTACTGGCGCGGCCCAAATGGCCCGTTGCGGAAACTGCCGGGCATATCGGGCGGCACGATGGGCGCGCGCATGCGGTTCAGCCAGGCCAGCGGGCCATCCGTCAGCGCCTTGCCAAGCGGGTTGGCGCCAAAGGCGGATTTGAACTTTTCGAACTGCATCACGTCTTCAATGCGCCGGTCAAGGAAGGCCCAGGTGTTTTCCTGACCGGGCGAGTCATCGCCCAGCCAATACAGCACGGTTGATCCATAGACGCCCGACAAGGTGGCGCGCTTTGTATACCAGCTAAAATCGCGTGTGCTGTCACCCAAAGCGGACCAGATCGCATCTGCCGTGCCCCAGATGGCCTTGGTGCCGTGGACGGCATTCTGCGGCAAGGCAAAAAAGGTGGTGCCCCGGCGCACGGCCTCTTTGTCAGCGGCCTCCAGCCGCAGGCGGACGGCATGGGCGATCTTTTCGCGGAATTTCATGCCAGACAGGTCAGCGGCAGCAAGGGCCGCACGCATCTGGGCATCGCCCTGTTCGTGATAGGCAAGGGCAAGGTCGAGTGCCCCCCGCGGGAACAACGCCCGCGCCAGACCATCGGCCACGCCAGAATCGGCAATGGCGGCGCGCAGGGTGGCCTCGGACCAGCCGTCAAAGGGCACATGGGCCATGGCGGCACTGAGGATGGCGTCTTTCATGGGGTTGGTCATGGCTTTTCCTTTGGTAGACAAGGCAGGCTAGCTTTGTTATAGCCCGCGCGCCTGCACAATACAGTGCAACTCTAGCTTAGGAAGGTGGTGACACCACATGCAGGTCAGCGTTCGTGACAATAACGTCGAACAGGCCCTTCGTGCCCTGAAGAAAAAACTTCAGCGTGAAGGCGTGTTTCGCGAAATGAAGCTCAAGCAACATTTCGAGAAGCCGTCCGTGAAGAAAGCCCGCGAATCCGCCGAAGCCGTGCGCCGTGCGCGCAAGCTCGCGCGGAAGAAGGCGCTTCGTGAAGGCGGCGGCGTATAAGCCGGTAGCTGGGGTTTATGGTGACATAGGCCCGAAGTTGATGAACCCCCGTGCGAAGGCCCGGGGGTTTTTCTTTTGACCGGGGTGAGGATGATCACAGAAATCGAGGACTATTTCACCAAGGGCTGTGGGCGCTGTGGGCGGTTCGCGACGCCTGATTGCTCGGTGCAGCGCTGGCAGGCGGGGCTATTGGCCTTGCGGGCGATCTGCCGGGAAGAGGGGTTCGCGGAAGTCGCGAAATGGGGCCACCCGGTTTATATGCACGCGGGGCGGAACGTGGCGATCATCGGGGCGTTCCGGAAAGAATTCCGGATCACCTTCATGAACGCGGGGCTGCTGGCGGATCCGGATGGCCTGCTGGAACGGCAAGGGCCGCATTCGACAGTGGCAGATGCGTTGAAGTTTCGGGATGTGGCTGAGGTGGAGGCCGCGGTCATACGATCCTTCTTGCGGCAGGCGATGGGCTTTGCAGTGGCAGGGGTGCGGGCAGATCGGGTGGTGACAGAGCCGGATTTGCCAGAAGAGTTGGTTGCGGCACTGGACGATGATGCGATGCTGGCAAAGGCGTGGGCGGCACTGACACCGGGGCGGCGACGCAGCCATGTGCTGATGATTGCTGCGGGAAAGACAAGTGTAACACGGGCGGGCCGGGTGGTGAAGCAGGCGCCGCGAATTCTGGCTGGCAAGGGGGCAAACGAACACGATGGGGCGCTCATCCCTTCCCTTCGGTCGGTCTTCGCTGCGCCCAGCGATGCGCAACCGAAGGGAAGCGAAGAGCGGTCACCGGCTGGCCGTTCGTGACCTGCCCGCTCATCATTCCCGTTGGTCATTCTTCGCTGAACCCAGCGATGAGCGACCGAAGGGAAGCGAAGAGCGGCCCCTTAAACCCCCATCGCCGTCGTCTTCAGCACCGTCCGCAGCGCGAACGACGACTGCATTTGCCGCACCCCCGGCAGGCGGCTCAGGTATTGGCGGTGGATACGCGCGAAGTCCTCCGTATCCTCGGCCATGATCTTCAAGAGGTAATCCGCCGTGCCTGCCATCAGATGGCATTCCAGCACGTCTGGCACCCGCGCGATGGCGGTCTCAAAGGCATCCAGCAGATCATCCGCCTGCCCCTGCAAGGTAATCTCGACAAACACCGTCGTCGCCTTGCCGATGCGTTTTGCATCAATCAGCGCCACATAGCCTGCGATGAACCCATCCTCCTCCAGCCGTTGCACCCTGCGGTGACAGGCCGAAGGTGAAAGGTTCACCCGTTCCGACAGGTCTGCATTGGAAATGCGCCCTTCCTTTTGCAGCACCGTCAGAATGCGGCGGTCTGTCGCGTCAAGGTCAGCCATGATGCAAATTTCTTTCGTCAGATTGCCTGTTCCCCGCAGATACTACGCCAAATGCCCTGACCCGCCATCAAAAATTCAACACATCTGCAGGCGTTTCAGGCGCAGGCTGGCGCAAATCGGTTCAGGGAGGAACGCCATGCATATCGGATGCCCAAAGGAAATCAAACCGCAGGAATTTCGCGTCGGCATGACGCCGAATGCCGTGCGCGAGGCTGTGGCCCATGGCCACACCGTTTCAGTTGAAACCAATGCCGGCAGCGGCGCGGGCTTTGCCGATGCGGATTATGTGGCCGCGGGGGCAACCATCATCGCAACGGCAGAGGAAGTCTTCGCCAAGGCCGACATGATTGTAAAAGTGAAAGAACCGCAGGCGGTAGAGCGCAAAAGGCTGCGCGAAGGCCAGGTCTTGTTCACTTACCTGCACCTTGCGCCCGATCCCGCCCAGACGCATGACCTGCTGGCCAGCGGTGTCACCGCGATTGCCTATGAAACCGTGACCGATGACCGCGGCGGCCTTCCCCTCCTCGCCCCGATGTCCGAGGTTGCAGGCCGCCTGTCGCCGCAAGTCGGCGCCTGGACGCTGCAAAAGGCCAATGGCGGGCGCGGTGTGCTGCTGGGCGGCGTGCCAGGGGTGGCACCGGGCCGTGTTCTGGTCATTGGCGGCGGCGTGGTGGGCACGCATGCGGCCAAGGTGGCAGCGGGCATGGGCGCGGATGTGACGGTGCTTGATCGGTCTTTGCCGCGCTTGCGCTATCTGGATGATGTGTTCGGCGGGCAGTTCAAGAACGGCTATGCCAGTGCCGGGGCGATCCACGAACTGGCCACGCAGGCCGACCTGATCATCGGGGCTGTGCTGATCCCCGGGGCCGCCGCGCCCAAACTTATCAGCAAGGCGCAGTTGAAGGACCTGAAGCCCGGCGCGGCCCTTGTGGACGTGGCGATTGATCAGGGCGGTTGCTTTGAGACCAGCCGGGCCACCACGCACCAAGACCCGATCTATGAGGTTGACGGCATCATGCATTACTGTGTGGCCAATATGCCGGGGGCCGTGGCGCGCACCTCGACGCTGGCGCTTGGCAATGCCACCATGCCCTTCATGCTGGCGCTGGCCGACAAGGGCTGGAAACGCGCCTGCGCCGAAGACCGCCACCTGTTGGCCGGGCTGAACACACATGCCGGCCAGTTGACTTACGCGGCGGTTGGTGAGGCGTTGGGCCTGCCGGTGGTGGATGCGGCCAAGGCCATTGCCGCCTGACAAAGCAAAGGCCCCCGGTCGTTGCCGACCGGGGGCCCTTTTATTGCGGTGCCGCGAAAATCAGCGGGCCTTCAGCACATCGCGGATCTCGGCCAGCAGTTCTTCCGACGTCGGGCCCTTGGGCGCCTCTGGTGCGGCTTCTTTCTTGGGCATGACGCGGTTCACGGCCTTGACCAGCATGAAGACCACGAAGGCAACGATCAGGAAGTTGATCACGGCATTGATCATGTTGCCGATGCCAAAGAACGCCTCACCAACCGAGAAGCCCACGCCCGACAGATCGACACCACCCATCAGCAACCCGACCAGCGGATTGATCAGGTTATCGACCAGCGACGTCACGATCGCCGTGAACGCCGCACCGATCACCACGGCGACGGCAAGGTCAAGCACGTTGCCGCGCATGATGAAGGCTTTGAATTCATTAATCATTTCACAGTTCCCCACATGTTGACTTGGGCCTTTTGACCCATTTTTGGTGTGTGCAAGCACAGACGCGGCGTAATCTTTGCACAGAAACGATCATCGTTTCAGAGGGAAAAATGCAATATCCCAGTCAGACTGTGCAAAAAAGGAGCCGATTGTGGCTGATATCTCCCACTTTCCGATCACCAGACGTTGGGCGCCGCGCAGCCCTGACGCAATCCAGCTGTACTCTCTGACCACCCCGAACGGGGTCAAGGCCTCGATTGCGTTGGAAGAGATGGGGCTGGCCTATGATGCGCATCTGGTGAATTTCGCGACAAATGACCAGCTGAGCGAGGCGTTCCTGAGCCTTGCGCCAAACAACAAGATTCCGGCGATCCTTGATCCGGATGGGCCGGGGGGCGCGCCTTTGGCATTGTTCGAAAGCGGGGCGATCCTGATCTACCTGGCAGAAAAGTCAGGCATGCTGATGGAGGACCGTTATGCCACGCTGCAATGGCTGATGTGGCAGATGGGCGGTCTTGGGCCGATGTTGGGGCAGTTGGGGTTCTTCCATACATTCGCAGGCAAGGACATTGAAGACGCACGCCCCAAGGAACGTTACCGCGCCGAAAGCGAACGCTTGCTGAAGGTGCTGGATCAGGCGCTGGACGGTAAGGAATGGGTGACCGGCCGCTATTCCATCGCGGATATTGCCATTGCGCCATGGCTGAACACGCTGAAGAATTTCTACAAGGCCGACGGGATTACGGGGTTCAATGAGCTGAAGAACCTGGGGCCCTATCTGGCGCGTTTCCTTGCGCGGCCCGCCGTGCAAAGGGGCATGGTCAACCCGCCGCGCGCCTGAACAGCACGCAGCGGCGCCAGGCGCAAAAGTGCTTCCCTCCCCCCTTGTGGGGGAGGGAGAGGGTGGGGGGGGGCGGTTCAGGCGTCCATGCCATGTCCTTGCCGCATGCCCCCACCCCCATCCCCTCCCCACGGGGGGGAGGGGAGGCGCGCCGTTTTGCGGCGACACAGGTGGCGTCACCGCCCGCGTGATTTACCTGGCAGGGGGATTTTCCTGACCCCCGTCAGTGACCCCGGCCCTTTGCCCTTTGGCCCTTTGGCCGGTTTGAGTGCAAGTGTCATCGGGGATTTTTGGTGATTTTCGGCATCTGATTGCCTTTTGTTGTGAAACGAAACTGTCAGGCCGACGGGCGGTGCCCAAAGGCCGGCGAATGCGCCGTCACAGGCGCAGACCAGTCAGGTCCATTTTCGGGGCACTCCCCTGCAACAGGTTGAAACGACCGGCCTTTCAGGCGGTCAGGTGACGCAATCTTGCGGCCATCCAGTTCATGACGAACACTCCTCTGCAGTGACCAAAACCTAGCAAATCTGCAGGGGCGGCGCAACCGCGACGCGCCGTGTCGGCCATGGGCGGCCTTTCCTGCGCTGACCGCCTAGCCTGACGGAATGCAAACGCATCGCGCCCTTGGCATGGCCCTTGTCATCACGTCTGTC
>JALOSO010000038.1 GCA_025458385.1 Paracoccaceae bacterium
CGCCGGGGGGTTTCACACCCCCCGGACCCCCCGTGGGATATTTGCGGACCAAAAATGAGCAAGAGGTTGTGGCGTTTTGTGGAGGCTGCGCCATACTTGATGCAAAGCAAAAGGGAGAAAGAGAATGGTCGCGCTGCATAGCCATGTGGATGAAGGTGGGTTGGATGAGTTTTCGGTGGTGTTCACGGACCGGTCTTTGAACCATATGTCGAAGAAGTTTCAGGGGGTTATGAACGATATCTCATCCATGCTGCGCGAGGTTTATGCGGCGGATGCGGTGGCGCTGATCCCCGGCGGCGGGTCTTATGCGATGGAGGCGGTGGCGCGGCAGTTCGGGCAGGGCCGGGTGCTGGTGGTGCGCAACGGCTGGTTTTCCTATCGCTGGAGCCAGATTTTTGATGCGGGGCGTTTCGCGCAGGATGTGACGGTGGTGATGGCGCGCAAGGCGGATGCGGGCACACGATCACCCTTTGCGCCGCCGCCGATTGACGAGGTGGTGGCGGCGATCCGCGAGAAGCGGCCAGAGGCGGTGTTCGCGCCGCATGTGGAGACGTCAGCGGGGATGATCCTGCCGGATGATTACATCGCGGCCATGGCTGCGGCGGCGCATGAGGTGGGGGCCTTGATGGTGCTGGATTGCATCGCGTCGGGCTGCGTGTGGGTGGATATGCGGGCGACGGGTGTGGATGTGGTGATCTCGGCACCACAAAAGGGCTGGTCGGCGTCACCTTCGGCGGGGTTGGTGATGATGTCGGCCCGCGCGGTGGAGCGGCTGGAGGCGACGACGTCGAACAGCTTTGCGGTGGACCTGAAGAAATGGCGCAGCATCATGGCGGCCTATGAGGGGGGCGGGCATGCCTATCACGCGACAATGCCAACGGATGCCCTTGTCGGGTTCCGGGATGCGATGCTCGAGACGAAACGGATGGGCTTTGATGCAGCGAAGGCGGCGCAGTGGGCGCTTGGCGGGGCGGTAAGGGGGATGTTGGCGGAAAAGCAGGTGCCATCGGTGGCGGCGGAAGGATTTCAGGCGCCGGGCGTGGTGGTCAGCTATACCAGCGATCCGGATGTGAAATCAGGGGCCAAATTCATGGCCGAAGGCATGCAGATTGCGGCAGGCGTGCCCTTGCAGGTGGGCGAAGGGGCAGAGTTCATGACCTTTCGGATCGGGCTGTTCGGGCTGGACAAGCTGGCCGATGTGCCGGGAACGACGGCGCGCTTGCGGGCCGTGGTGGACCGCGTCTTGTAAAGGCCGGTGCTGGCCGAAACACGTCAAAACCAATACCCCCTTTCCCTTGGGGAGAGGGACGCAGGCGGAGGCGGCGGGGGGTGTTTGGGGTTGGAATGGGTCGCTAACGCACACCCAGCCCGGTTTTCATCAGGGTTTTGCGGACCGGATCGGCGGCTGTAATGGCCCGCAGGCCTGCAGCGCGCAGGTTGCGGAACATCGGGGATTGCGCGATGGCGGCGCGATTGAGCGCGTCAATCCCCGTGACGCGCAGGCGCAGATCCGGCATGCGCGTGCGGGCATAGGTCGCGAGCATCTTCTGGTCGCCCAGCGTCGTTGGGTTGGCCTGGGCAAGGGTCAGCAGGGTGGCAATGTCAGCCAGGCTCATGTTCAGCCCTTGCGCGCCGATCGGCGGCACGACATGCGCGGCTTCGGCGATCAGGGCAGTGCGTTCGCCCGTCAAGGTCTGGGCAAGCTGACTGATGATGGGCCAGGTCGTGCGGCGCGAGGCGAGCGTCAGCGGTCCCATGCAATGGGTGGATCGGTCCGTGGCAGCCTGGGCAAAAGCCGCGTCATCAAGGGCCATGAGGGCGGCGACGTTTGGCCCGGTTTCCATCCAGACCACAGCCGAGCAAGGCAAGCCATCACGATCCGGCAGGGGCACAAGGGTAAAGGGGCCGCCTGTGCGGTGGACCTCGGTTGAAACATGGCCATGGGGAATTGGGTGGGTCACGGCAAAGGTGATGGCCTTTTGCCCATAGCGGGTGGTTTGAACGGGAATACCCAGGGCCTGGCGCACGGGCGAATTGCGCCCGTCGGCGGCCAGGACAAGGCGCGCGCGGATGCGGCTGCCGTCGGTCAGTGTGACAATCGCCTCGGTTTCCCGCGTTGTCATCCGGGCAAAACCGGGTCCGATCCTCAAGGTGACATGGGGCAAGGTGGCCAGATGGGCCAGCATCTCGCGCCGCAAAAGCCAGTTGGGCAGGTTCCAGCCAAAGGGCGCGTCGGAAATTTCGGCCGCATCAAAATCGCGGGTGAGGCGGGGTTCATTGGCCGCGCCCCCGGCATCGATCAGGCGCATCACCTGAAGCGGTGTGCCGTGCGGGGCGAGGTTTTCCCAGAGGCCAGCTTTGGTAAGCAGGTCCCGGGCGGGTTGCAGGAAGGCGGTGGTGCGCAGGTCTGCGCCTGCGTCCGCGTGCGCGGTGACGGGGGGGCTGGGTTCGGCAAGGGTTACGGTAAAGCCGGCGCTGCCAAAGGCCGCTGCGGCGGTCAGCCCGGCAACACCACCGCCGGAAATGAAGATGTCTGTGCGCTGTGTGTCCATCCCCCCGATATGATCCGGAATTGCCGGGGGGCCAAGCGACATTTTGCCTTAGGCCAGCGCCGCAAGAAAGGCCGTCAGATCGGTTGTATGGTGCTGAATATGCGCGGCGTCATGCGCATCGGGGCCGACCAGCACGGTTCGCAGGCCCATGGCATGCGGGGCGGCCAGATTGCGCGGATCATCCTCGAACATCGCGGCGGTCGCGGGATCAAGCCCGTCGCGGCCAAACACCGTCTGATAGGCCAGCGGCGCTGGCTTGGGGTGAAAATCGGCATGTTCCACACCGTACACCGCATCGAACACCGCTGTCAGGCCGCGCGCTGCAAGCACCTTCCGCGCATAGGGGGCCGAGCCGTTGGTATAGACGATGCGGCGGCCAGGCAGGGCGGCGATGGCGGCAGCCAGGGCCGGGTCGGGCTGCAGGACATCAAAGGAAATGTCATGCACATCAACCAGATAAGGGTGCGGATCGACGCCATGTTCGGCCATCAGACCGGCCAGTGTCGTGCCATGCGTCTGCCAGTAATGCAGGCGCAGGCGATCTGCCTCGGCCCGGTCAACCGACAGGGCCTGCATGACCCAATCGGTCATCCGGACTTCGATCTGGTCAAACAGGCGGGCCGCCGGGGGGTAAAGGGTGTTGTCCAGATCAAAGACCCAGGTGCGGACATGTGCAAAGAATTGTTTTTCCATGTGGCTGCATCTAGGGCCGTTGGTCGCGGCGGGCAATGGGTTGATTGCAGGGGCGGCGGCGGCTAGTCTTTGCGGAGCTGGGGGAAGGGTCGGTTGACGTGCAGAAAGATGCCTATTCGCTGATCCTTGATGCGATCGATGCCGGGGCCTATCAACCTGGCGATCGGTTGGTGGAATCCGAGCTGGCCGACAGGTTCGGCGTCTCCCGCACACCAGTGCGCGAGGCGCTGCAGCGGCTGGAAACGCAAGGGATGCTGTCGCGCGACGGGCGCAGCCTGATCGTCGCCAGTCTTGACCATAACCAGCTGGCCGAACTTTATGCGGTGCGGACCGAGCTTGAGGGGCTGGCAGCACGTCTGGCTGCGCGCGCGGCGACGGATGAAGAAGTGCGCGTGCTGCGTGGGATGGTCGAGGATGACCGGCGGCTGATCGGGGGCGACCCAAAGGCGCTTAGCCGGGCGAACAAGCGGTTTCACAAGCAGATCCATCTGGCCAGCCACAACCGCTTTCTGATCCAGCAGCTTGATCTGGTGCATCGGTCCATGGCGCTGATGGCCACCACGTCCTTTGCGGCCGAAGGGCGGGATGAGCTGGGTCTGGCCGAACATGACCGCATCATCGCGGCGATCGAGGCGCGTGACCCCGAAGCCGCACATGCGGCTTTGCGGCTGCATATCTCCAAGGCGTTTGAAACCCGGCTGCGGGTGGACGCGGGCGAGTTGCGCACGCGTTAGCGGGCCAGGCGACCCGCGCATTGCCTAGCCAAGGTCGAAATGCCCGTGCGAGGTCTTGTCCCAATAGAAAGGGCGGGTGATCACCTCGTGCAGGGCCTTGTAGGCGGCAAAAGCGGCCAGCGGAAAATAGAAATGCGCCAACAAGACCCAGCCCAGCTTCACGCCCTTGCCGCGCAAGGCCATGCCGTAAAGGTTGACGGCAATCGACACGCCTTCCATCGACAGCAGCAGGATGGTCAGGGGCACCAACGTGCCGGTCGGCAGAATCGCCATGGCCGGATGCGTCAGGCCAAGGGCCGCGGCCCAGAGTGTCCACATCACCGGCACCAGCAGCGACTGGCAGATTGATCCCAGAAACAAGACCTGTACCCCGACAAAGCGGCGCAGGCCCAATTGGCGCAACAGCAGCAACGGGTCGCGCATATGCACGGCCCAGGTCAGCATATAGCCCTTGATCCAGCGCGATCGCTGCCGGATCCAGGGCAGCAGGCGGCAGTTGGCCTCTTCCTCGGTCACGGTGGCGACCAGCTCGGTCCGCAGACCATGTCGCGCAAGGCGCAGGCCAAGATCAGCGTCCTCTGTGACATTCCAGGCATCCCAGGCGCCCAGTTCTTCCAGTGCGGCGCGGCGGAAGAACAGCGTGGTCCCACCCAGCGGCAGCACAAGGCCCAGCCGCTGCAAGCCGGGCAGCATCACGCGGAACCATGCGGCATATTCCACGGTAAAGCAGCGCGACAGCCAGTTGGTGCGCGGATTGTAGAAATCGAGCACGCCTTGCAGACAGGCAACCTCGGGCGGTGCGGCGGCAAAATGGGCCACAACATCGCGCAGTTGTTGTGGCGCGGGGGCATCCTCGGCGTCATAGATGCCGATGACGGTGCCGCGGGCAAAGGTGAGCGCATGGTTCAGGGCGCGCGGTTTGGTGCGCAGGGCCCCTTGCGGCACAGTGACCATGCGCATCCAGCCGGGCAGCGCGGTGGCCATCAGGGCTGCGCGCGTGGTCAGGTCATCATCCTCGACCGCAAGGATGACATCCAGCCGGTCGCGCGGATAGTCGATCCGCCCCAGCCGGGTGATCAGCCGGTGGGCTATGTCCGCCTCGCGGTAGAGCGCGACAATGATGCTGATGACAGGCAATCCCGTGTCGGCAAAGGTGCGGTCGGCGATGGTGGCGGGGGGCGGTGGGGGCGGTTCGGCCCGGCGCCTGACGCTGAACAGCACCGCAAGTTTCAAGGTGGTTGATGCCAGCATCCAGAACATGCCGGTGCCGACAAGGCCGATCAGCAAGGCATCGGGGGCCATGGCGATTGTCAGGCCAAGGCAGAAGATCAGCAGCGCCAGCAGCGGCGCGTGACGCAGCGCCGACCAGCCCCGGCAGCTTTCCTGCGGGGGCACCGTGGTTTCGGCCCGCGTCGCCAGGGCCGCCCCGCGCAGGGCCAGCACCTTTTCCTCGATCAGCGCAAAGGGGGCAAGATGCGGCAGGAACATGCCACGATGCCCGGTCAGGCGCGGCAGATGTGGCACGACCGCAGGGTCGGCCACAGCGACCATCAGCGTCTGCCCCAGCAGGCGCAGCGGCAAGACGCCTTCGGCAAGCGCGCGCGCCGGGGTGAATTCATCAAGCAGGCGTGGGTCCGGGTTCAGGCGGGCCGGGTCCACCGGCGGCAGCCCCGACGTGCGCCCGAGCGGGCCGTACAGCCGCAGCGCATCCGCCGAAACCGCACTGTCGGGCACGGCTGTCGGCACAAAACGGCTGCTGCGTGGCCCCGGCTGCCCCTTGGCCGCCCGGTCAATGACAACGCGCAGATGTGTCGATGATCCCATGTCCGCCCGCCTGTCTGCCCACTGTGGTGCAGGGGGCAGTCTTGCGCACGGCTGGTTAACTGCCGGTTAACGCAGGTCAGGCAGCACGTCTTTCCCGCATCGCCGCAGCAAAGCGTTCGAACAGGTAGTAGCTGTCTTGCGGGCCGGGGCTGGCCTCGGGGTGGTACTGCACCGAATAGACCGGCTTGCCATCCACCGCGATTCCGCAGTTTGATCCGTCAAACAGCGAGACATGCGTTTCTGAAACACCCTTGGGCAGGGTCTGGCTGTCCACCGTGAAGCCATGGTTCATCGACGTGATCTCAACCTTGCCGGTCGTCACATCCTTGACCGGATGGTTGGCGCCGTGATGGCCGTGGTTCATCTTGACGGTGCGGGCCCCAAGCGCCAGCGCCAGCATCTGATGGCCAAGGCAGATGCCGAAAACCGGCAGATCAGCCCTGAGCACGCCCTGAATCATCGGCACGGCATAGGCGCCGGTTGCGGCGGGGTCTCCGGGGCCGTTCGACAGGAATACGCCTTCGGGGTTATGGGACAGCACATCTTCGGCCGTGGCTGTGGCGGGCAGGACGGTCACTTCGCACCCGGCCGAGGCCAGGCAACGCAGGATATTGCGCTTGGCACCATAATCGACGGCCACCACCCGCAGTCCCGGCCCTTCACGCCGCACATGCCCTTGCGGCCAGGCCCAACGCATCTCGTCCCAGCTGTAGGATTGCGTGCAGGTGACATCCTTTGCCAGATCAAGGCCCACAAGCCCCTTCCAGCCGCGCGCCTGCGCCACCAGCGCCGCGATATCGAAATTGCCTTCGGGATCATGCGCCAGCGCCACATGCGGCGCGCCCTGCTGGCGGATCGCCCGTGTCAGGCGCCGCGTGTCCAGCCCGCCGATGCCGATGCGCCCCTTGGCGGCCAACCAGCCCGTCAGATCACCCGTCGCCCGCCAGTTCGACGGATCGGTCGGATCCCATTTGACCACCATGCCGGCGGCCACGGGTTCCGTCGTCTCGTCATCTTCGGGCGTTACACCCACATTGCCGATATGCGGAAAGGTAAAGGTCACCACTTGCCCGGCATACGACGGGTCTGTCATGATTTCCTGATAGCCGGTCATCGCGGTGTTGAACACCAGTTCGGCCACCGTATTGCCCGTGGCCCCGAACCCCACACCGTAGAATACGGTGCCATTCGCAAGGGCAAGGCAGGCTGTGGGTTTGGTCGGCAGATCGGCACGCGTGGGCATCGGGCACCTCCAATCAGGTAAATTCATGGGGTTCTAATGGGGGTGCAGGGCCGGGTCAAGGCCTGCATCCAAAAGGGTTTTCCATGTAAATCAGTCACTTGCATATTCAGCGCCCTGTTGTCCTTTGGCCATGGGCAGGCTATTGTGACAGTCCTGTAATAACCGGATAGGACAGCTGCCCATGAACCTGCGCGAAAGGCTGCAACTTGCGCTGAAAGAGGCGATGAAAGCGCGCGAGGCGGACCGGCTGTCAACGCTGCGTCTGGTGAACGCGGCCATCAAGGACCGTGACATCGCCAGCCGGGGCGATGGTGGCGAAACCGAAGTCGGTGATGGCGATATCCTGGCGATCCTTGGCAAGATGGTGAAGCAGCGTCAGGAAAGCGCGCGCGCCTACGAAGAAGGCGGGCGGCTGGAACTCGCCGAAAAGGAACTGGCCGAAATCAAGGTGATTGAAGACTTTCTGCCACGGCAGTTGACTGCAACCGAGGTTGAGGCCGCAATTGCCGAGGCTGTGCAGGCTGTCGGTGCCGCCAGCATCCGCGATATGGGCCGGGTCATGGCCGCGCTGAAAGGCAAGTATACGGGGCAAATGGATTTTGGTGCCGTCGGCCCCCAGGTGAAAGAGAGGTTGGGATGAGGTTTGCAGTTGTCGTGATGCTGGGGGCGTCGTTGCTTGCCACGGGTTGTGTGCCATCCGCCCCGTCCGGCCCTTCGGCCACTTCCCGCCCGGTGGCCGAAACCGCGCCCCGCGAACGGTTCAGTTTCCCGTCATCGGCGACCAATGCCACCTTGTCCTACGCCTGCAAGCCCGGTGCTGAAGGTGGCGGCCCTGCTGCGCGCGCGCAAGCCGCGCATGCCAGCTTTGACGCGGCCCTGGCCTCATTCGCGGCCTCGCAGGCTTCGGCGGCTTCGGCGGCCATTGACCGTGGCCTGACCGGGGCCGCGCTGAGTGCGGAACTGAGTGCCGCGGGTGATGCCTTTGCCGCCGAACAGCGGACGGGCCTTGACGCGCGCTTTGGCTGCATTCCCGGCGGGGCCGCCTGACCGAACGCCGGTGCAACCGACCTTATGGGACGTCGGCTGGCGCGGCCTGGTGGTGGCGCAGGTCTGACAGGCGTTGGCGCAGATCCTCTGACAGGGCCAGACGTTCGTCCTCTGACAGAAAGGCACCCAGCTCGACCTCGCGCCCGTTGCCGCGCAATGTCAGGTATTGCGGCACGGGCCCCTCGGTCGGGTAAAGCGTCACCTGCACCCAATGCGGATTGGCCTGCCATTCCTGATGTCTGGTGCGGGGGCCATGGCGGTGCAGGGTGATAAGATCAGTCGACAGGTGCAATTCTTCCGAGATCATGCGGTCGCGCGTGCTGCGGCGGATGGCAAACCAGATGGCGGCAAGCGCCGCCGCGATGAAGGGCAACAGCCCCCACCAGACAGGAGAGCCGAGCATGGCAATCAATGGCAAGGCAATGGTGGCGGCGGTAAGGCCGATGAACCAGGCAAAGCCGCGCGGCCCCAGCGACTGGTGCGGCCAGAGGCTGAGTGTGGTTGTGTCGGTGGGGGTAGGGGAGGGGGACCATTGGTAGGGCATGTGTCACAGTTTGGCTTTGGCGGCGATGCCGGGGAAGGGTGCGAAGTGCCGCAGGCACGGTTTCAGGCTGGGCGCCACGGCTGAAAACCGCAAGCTTTGCCAGAGGTTGCGCTCATCCCTCCCTTCGGTCGGTCTTCGCTTGAGCCCTCAGCGAAGACCGACCGAAGGGAGGGATGAGCGGCTGTTCAGGTCATTTGCGCAGATCACATCGCATCGCGCACCGGCAGGACAGTCCGGGGGGGGGCCCCGGCCCTTGCGGCCTGCGGTGACGCAAAACAAAAAGGCCCCGGATCGCGCCGGGGCCTTTTTATCCATCGCAACCGCTTAATGGGCGTGTTGCTTGTCCCAGTCTTCACGCTTTGGCAGTTGCTCGAACGTATGTTCGGGCGGCGGGCTGGGCAGCGTCCATTCCAGCGTATCGGCGTATTCGTTCCAATAGTTGTTCTCGGTCACGCGACGGCCGAAGAACAGGCTGTAGAACACCACCCCGATGAAGAACACGAAGGACGCGAAGGCGATCATCGCCCCGATAGAGGAGACGTAGTTCCAGTAGGCAAAGGCCTCGGGGTAGTCGATATAACGCCGCGGCATGCCCTGGCGGCCAAGGAAGTGCTGCGGAAAGAAGGTGATGTTCGACCCGATGAACATCGCCCAGAAGTGCAGCTTGCCCGCCCATTCCGGGTAATGCCGGCCTGACATCTTGCCAAACCAGAAGTAGATGCCGGCAAAGATACCGAACACGGCACCCAGCGACATCACGTAGTGAAAGTGCGCGACGACGTAGTAGGTGTCGTGATAGGCGCGGTCGACACCCGCCTGTGACAGCACGATCCCCGTCACGCCACCGACCGTGAACAGGAACAGGAAGCCAAAGGCCCAGAGCATGGGCGTCTTGAACTCGATCGAGCCGCCCCACATGGTGGCGATCCACGAAAAGATCTTGATCCCCGTCGGCACCGCAATGACCATCGTCGCCAGCATGAAGTAGCTTTGCTGCGTCAGACTCATCCCCACAGTGTACATGTGGTGCGCCCAGACGACAAAGCCCAGCACACCGATGGCAACCATGGCATAGACCATCGGCAGGTAGCCGAAGATCGGCTTTTTCGAGAAGGTCGCGATGACGTGGCTGATGATGCCGAAGGCCGGCAGGATGATGATGTAGACTTCCGGATGGCCGAAGAACCACAGGATGTGCTGGTAAAGAACCGGGTCACCGCCGCCCGAGGGCGTGAAGAAGGTGGTGCCGAAGTTGCGGTCGGTCAGCAGCATGGTGATGGCACCCGCCAGCACCGGCAGGGCCAGCAGGATCAGCCATGCGGTGACGAAGATCGACCAGGCGAACAGCGGCACCTTGTGCAGGGTCATGCCGGGCGCGCGCATGTTCAGGAAGGTGGTGATCATGTTGATCGCCCCCAGGATCGACGAGGCCCCTGACAGGTGCACGGCGAAAATCGCCAGATCCATGGCATAGCCGCCCTCGGCGGTGGTCGACAGCGGTGGGTAAAGCACCCAGCCCACGCCCGCCCCCGTGCCAAGCGCGCCACCGCCACCGGGGGCGAACAGCGACGCGACAGCGAGGGAGGAGCCTGCGACGAACAGCCAGTAGGACAGGTTGTTCATGCGCGGGAAGGCCATATCGGGCGCGCCGATCTGCAAGGGCATGAAATAATTGCCAAAACCGCCGAACAGGGCCGGGATCACGACAAAGAACATCATCAGGATGCCGTGGCCCGTGATCATCACGTTCCAGATATGGCCATTGGGCGTGCAGGTGGCGGCGGCGTCAGCGGCAAAGCGGATGCCTTCCTGACACATGTACTGCACACCGGGGTGCATCAGCTCCATCCGCATGTAGACGGTGAAGGCCACAGACACAAACCCAAGCAGGCCGCCGGTGAACAGGTAAAGGATCCCGATGTCCTTGTGATTGGTCGACATGAACCAGCGGGTAAAGAACCCGCGGTTGTCTTCGTGATCGTGGCCATGGATGGCTGCGTCGGCCATAGGCGTCTCCCGCTTGAATGAATTCTGGCTTGCCGCATGGCGGCCTGGCTGCGTGTTTAGCCAGCTTGGCCAGCGGCGGCAACGCCCCAGATTGCCGCAACCCCATGTTTTTTCCCGGTGAGGCAGGTTTGGCCTTGGGCCTCGGCCGGCTGGGTGCGTTCTTTTGGTGTCATATCGCGATCAGCCGCCCCCCTCCCCCATCCCCTCCCCACGAGGGGGCGGGGAGGCACAGGGCTTTGACTGTGTGTGAAGGGGCAATAACGCTTCAAGGACGAATTGCCCTTCCGGGGCGGGGGAGGGGTGAGCGGGGCCGAACCACTTGCAAAGCGGTCGCCCCGGTCATGGAACCTGTCGGACCTGGACAATGTCAGGGGGCGGCGCGTTCAATCGGATTTGTCTCGCGCCAGACATTCAGGGCGACCGGAATTTTCGAAAATTCCGGTTCGGAGCCTTTGAAGGCTCCGGTCCGATTTCTTTGAAAGAAATCGGCTTGGGCGCAAACGTCCTGACCTTAGGGGCAGCCGGAGAACGCGCGGACGAAGGTGGTTTTCAGCGCGGTATCAAGGTCATCCATGGTGACGGGCAGGCCAAGATCGACAAGGCTGGTCACGCCATGGTCACGGATACCACAGGGCACAATGCCGTTGAAATGCGACAGGTCAGGTTCGACGTTGATCGAGATGCCGTGAAAGCTGACCCAGCGGCGGATTTTCACGCCGATGGCCGCGATCTTGTCTTCGGCGGGCTTGCCATCCGGCCCGGCGCGCTCAGGGCGCGTAACCCAGACACCGACGCGGCCGGGGCGGATTTCGCCCTTCACACCAAATTCGGCCAAGGTCGCAATCACCCAGTTTTCCAGATCGCGCACATAGCAGCGCACATCGCGGCCGCGCTGGTTCAGGTCGAGCATGGCATAGATCACGCGCTGGCCGGGCCCGTGATAGGTATACTGCCCGCCGCGCCCGGCCACATGCACCGGGAACCGCGCATCCAGCAGGTCAGCCGGGTTGGTGGATGTGCCGGCCGTATAAAGCGGCGGATGCTCCAGCAGCCAGATCGCCTCATCCGCGCGCCCCGCCGTAATGGCAGCGACCCGCGCCTCCATTGCGGCAAGGGTTTCGGCATAGGGCGCAAGGCCGGGAAGATGTGTCCATTCCACCATTCAGGCCCCCTTTTGCGGCAGAAGGCCAGCCTTGCGCAAGGCAGGCACATAGGCGCGGCTGACGGGTATCGCGGCACCATTGGTCAGCGTCAGCAGCGCACCATCGCCGCGCCGTTCGGCAGCCGTGACAGCAGCCCGCGCCACCCAGTGCGAGCGGTGCACCTGCAATCCCGTGACCGGGGCGGTTTCGCGTATCGCATCGCCAAGCCGCATCAGCAGCATCTCGCGCCCCCGTGTTGTGACAACGTCAACATAGTGGTCCTGCACGGAAAGCGACAGCAGATCGCCACGCTTTTGCATGGGCAGGCGCGACAGGATGGCAGGGGGGCCAGTGGCGGCATCGGCTGCGGCGGGGGCTGCGGCGGGGGCGGTTGGCGTCGCGGCAAGCGATTGGGCCGCAATCTCGATCACAAGGCAGATGAGGAAGATCGCGCCAAAGCTGGCGATGATGCCGCGCAGGCCGGTGGGGGCCATGCCGAAGGCGGTGTTCAGCGCAAGAAGCAGGCAGAACACGACGATCGCCACGGCAAGGGCGATGGCAAGGCTGCGGATGGGCAAGGGGTGGCGCTGCACAAACGGAGAGAGCCGCAGGGTGACGACAAAGCCCGCAGCATAGGTCAGCCAGACGACCAGTACCCAATAGAGCATCCGCTCGGGCAGCCCTTGCGATGCAAAGGTCTGGAACGGCCCGGACAGGCCAAGGATGATGGCGATGCCAGCCATGATGATGGCGACCTGCGGTTGTGCCAGATGCGCGCGCAACTGGCGCAGCGTGGATGGCGGGGTCAGGTCATTCACGAAAGGCGGCCCTTCATTCACGAAATGCGGCTTGGCGCAGGCCATGCCAACGGGCCAAGGCGATAACACCGAAGCCCGCGCCGGAAAAGTCCGGCTGCACCAACCCGCAAGTGGCGCTGACATGAACCTAGCCATCCTGACCGACGCCCCGCTTGCTGTGCAGATTCATGTGGCGGCAAGCCTGCCCGCGCTGATCCTTGGGCCTGTCGCCATCTGGCGCAGGCAGCGTGATGCCCTTCACCGGTTTGCGGGGCGGGCATGGGTGCTTGCCATGGTCGTGCTGGCCGGGTCATCCTTCTGGATCAACGAGGCGCGGCATCTGGGGCCGTTTTCGGTGATCCATCTGCTGTCGGGCTTGACGTTTGTGGGGCTGTGGCAAGGGATGGCAGCCATCCGGGCAGGGGATGTGCAGGGGCATCAGCGCGCGATGCGCGGGCTGTATCTGCAGGCGCTGATCCTGGCAGGTGTGTTCACCTTTCTGCCGGGGCGGCGGAAGAACGCGGTGTTTTTTGGCGGCGAAAGCGTGGCTGGCTTTGTGGCGGTGGCCTGTCTGGGGGCCGTAGGCCTGTGGCTGATCTGGTGCGACGGGCGCGGGCCGGGCGCGCAAAAGATGCGCTGACCCCCTTTCCTTCGCGCCAGACTGCCGCTAAAAGCCCGTCCACCAACCAAAGCGTGCGGATGTGGCGGAATTGGTAGACGCGCAGCGTTGAGGTCGCTGTGGGGTAACTCCCGTGAAGGTTCGAGTCCTTTCATCCGCACCACTTTTCCCCCTGCAACCGCCTTCAGGGCATCCGCGTCAGCCCCTGTTTGCCGCGCGACTGTCGCGCCCGGCAGTTGCCTTAATTTTTCCAAAAATGTGGTCTTTAACGCGGTTTTATCGGTTTGCCGTCTTGATGCGGCAAGGGTGCGCGCCCATGCGGCGCAGATGATGAACGGGGCAGCGCAGGACGCCTGTCTTTTTGCAGACATTCGCTTTTCGGTGAAACCGGGGTGCCGGATGTGACGGCGCGGCGCAGGCGCGCCGTTCGCGAGCAAAGGGATCGGGGCGAGGGATGTTGCGTGATGCAATCGGTGGGATCACCCACACAGGGCTGGCAGCCATGCGGTTGCGCAGCCCCTTCTGCCTTTCGGTCAGTGCCGCCCTGATGGATTGCCGCAGCGCGCTTCCTGTTGCGATGGGCCCGCTGGCCCTGTGCCTTGGTTTGGGGGGCTGAGACCATGCCAACGTCATTCGAAGTCATCTTTCTTGGCACCCTTGCCAAGATCGACACGACGCAGGGCAACGAGACGATGGAGAATGCCGCTGGCCTTCTCGGGTCCTACGGCACTGCGGGCAGCCCGCTGCATGGCGCGATCAGGAACCTGACCGCCGGGTCGCTGAGCGAGGATGACGGTGCCACTTATGACGTCGATAATGGCGGTGGGTATGATACCTTCCGGATCAACGGCGGGGCCCTGCAAAGCTTTGATGGGGTTGCGTCTTATGCGGCTGTCATCACCTACAGTGACGGCACGACGGCCAGCGTCAACGTCGTCGTGTTTCAGGATATCAACGGCAACACGTATCTCGCACCGTCACAGACCAATGATGTCAACCAGCAGGCGCTGACAGCCAAGCCCATCCAATCCTTGCAATTGAACAGTGTCAACGTTGGCGCGGGGCCGACGGGCGACATGGTGGCAGACCGCTTTGCCGGGGATTTCAAATCGGTCGTTGATGGCACGTCCGGCAATGACACGATGAACGTGGGCTACACGGATGCGCAAGGTGACCAGATCACCGAAGGCAATGATTCCATCAATGGTGGTGCGGGCAATGACACGATCAACGCTGGCGGCGGCAATGACACGATCAATGCGGGTGACGGCGCGGACAGCCTGAACGGTGGCAACGGCAATGACCAGATTTACGGGCAAGGCGGCAATGACACTGTAACGGCTTCGGCCGGCTATGACGTTGTCTATGGTGGTGATGGCAATGATAATCTGAGCGGTGGGTCTGACATCTACGATGACCTTTACGGTGGGGCCGGGGACGACTCGCTCTACGGTGGCACCTATGGTGGCAACTATGTGTTCGGCGGGTCGGGGCAAGACTCGATTTTTGGCGGCGAAGGTAGTGGAGACCTTGTCGCGGGCGGAGCGGGCAACGATACCGCCTATGGTGGCAACGGCGCTGACGCTGTTGGAGGTGGTACGGGCAACGACAGCGTCTTTGGTGGTGCCGGCAATGACACTGTCTCCGGCGATGATGGGGCGGACACGGTCGATGCGGGTACGGGCAATGATCAGGTTATGGGCGGGTCGGGGGCAGACAGCATCATCGCGGGGGATGGTGCAGACCTTGTCCGCGGCGACGTGCTGGCGGGAAACATCAGCTTCTATGCCTCGCTACAGGATGGCCCGGCTACCTCGGCGACTTTTGTCAACAACTCGACCCAGACGGTGGAGCTGTTTTTCATCAACAGCAGCGGAACACCCATCAGCTATGGCACAATCGCGCCGGGACAAAGCACGAACGTATCAACTTATCAGTATCACAACTGGGCCTTGCGCGACACGTCCACCAGCGAATGGGTGGCGGTCTACACGGGCGATCTGGACCAGACCAACACCTATGCCGGACCCGGCAACGACACGATCACCGGCGGGCAGGGTGCCGATACGATCCACGGCGATGGCGGCAATGACAGTATCGATTCCGGCACCGAGAATGACACGGTCTTTGGCGGCAGCGGGAATGACACGGTTACAGGCGGATCGAATGACGATTCAATCGAAGGCGGTGCTGGTAATGACAGCATCGGC